>JAENVZ010000127.1 GCA_016650315.1 Alphaproteobacteria bacterium
TCAAAAGCGCCAAGGTGGGCGAAACCGTGCAAGTCCTGCTCAACCAGACGCCCTTCTACGGAGAGAGCGGTGGGCAGGTCGGGGATTCCGGAAAGATCACTTCGCTCAATGACTTCGAAGGTGATGTTGAGGATACAATGAAGCCGCTGGGCCGCCTCCACGCGCTGCTCCTCACCATACGCAAAGGCCTCCTCAAAGTCGGCGACACGGTCCATCAAAAGGTCGATTCCGAACGCCGCGACCGCATTCGCGCCAACCACAGCGCCACGCACTTGCTCCATGCCGCCTTGCGCGAACGGCTTGGCGGTCATGTGACACAGAAGGGCAGTTTGGTCGCGGCTGATCGCTTGCGCTTCGACTTTTCGCAACCTGACGCCCTGACGCCGGGTCAGATCGCGCAGGTGGAGGCGGACGTGAACGCCCAGATTCGCGGCAATGATCCTGTCACCACCCGATTGATGACGCCTGATGACGCCATCGAGGCGGGCGCAATGGCGTTGTTCGGGGAAAAATATGGTGATGAAGTGCGCGTTCTGTCGATGGGGCAGACCACGGACAGGCATTATTCGGTCGAACTGTGCGGAGGCACGCATGTCACTGCATTAGGCGATATTGGCCTGTTCAAGATCGTCAGCGAATCCGCGGTGTCGAGCGGCATTCGCCGGATCGAGGCGTTGACAGGTGAAGCGGCGCGCCTGTGGCTTGTCGATCGTGAGGACAAGCTGAAAGCCGCTGCCGCCGCGCTCAAGACCGCGCCCGATGATGTCCCCGCGCGCATCGCCGCGCTGGTCGAGGAACGGCGCAAGCTGGAACGCGAGCTGGCCGACGCGAAAAAGGCGTTGGCGCTTGGCGGCGGAGTGAAGGGTGGGGTGGATGCCACCGGGCCTGAGCAGGTTGGTAATGTCAATTTTCTGGGTCAGGTGATCGAGGGTCTGGATCCGAAGGAATTGCGCGGCATTGTCGATGAAAACAAGAAGAAGCTGGGGTCCGGCGTCAGTGCATTGGTTGCTGTTGTCGATGGCCGCGCTTCAATTGCCGTTGGTGTCACCGATGACCTGATCGCCAGCCACAGTGCTGTCGAGCTGGTTCGTGTCGGTGTGGAGGCTTTGGGCGGCAAGGGTGGCGGAGGACGTCCTGATATGGCTCAGGGCGGCGGTCCTGATGGCGATAAAGCTGCGGCGGCTATCGAGGCTGTAAAGGCGGCGTTGGTCAAATAATCGACGCCTGCCCGGTCATGCGTCGCAGCGCCAGAAAATCGAACCATGCCACCCCCGGTGACCGTCTTGCATGGAACGACGGCAGATAGTCGGGATAAAGGTCCGTCAACCGTTCTGGCAGGCCTTCAGGACCCGTGTTCTGCATGATGTCGGATATGATCCGGTTCTGGAAATACCGGATGCTGTAATTAATCATCCGCCGATATTGCAGGGGCAGCGTGCGCGGGGTTAGCAGATTGACAGGCTCGCAATAAAAACCGGCATCTTCGCACGGCACAACTCGCTCCTTGTCCCAATGCGCGTCGCTCCGCAGGTCGGTTGCTGCAAGCGCCGCGATCAAGCCATCGTCGCCAATGAGGTCTTCAGGCAGACGAATATTGCGCCCCTGCATCCGGCGCAGAAAATCGCCTCTCAGCGCATAGAGGTCGCCAAAAAGACCGCGATCCCGTTTCAGTTCCGCCTGATAGGTCAGATGATTACGCCCATTGAGGGGCATGCCACTGGCGGCATTGGCAAGTGGATTTGCGGCAAGTGTATCGGCCAATGCGTCCAGAGAACCGGGTTTGATTGTGGCGTCGCCATCCATGAAGATGATGACGTCATGGCGTCCCTTGTCGATGTCGAAGACGAAGCGGTTCCAGGTTCGTGCCTTGCCGCCCGGATGCAGGTCATGAATGTGAACGTTGGCCCGTTTCCGGGCGCTTAATTGTGCCAGCTCGGCGGTGCGATCGCTCGAACCGTTGACGAGAACGTGAAAATCAATCTCGGTTCGATCAAGCGGCAGGTTGGCAAGGCACGCTTCGATCCGCCGCTCTTCTTCATGTGCGAATATGGCGACGCAATGGCTCATCCCGAACCGTCAGATCCAGCCTTCCAGCACCTGATCGGGTGGCCTGTGGCCATCGGCCCAGACTCGGATATTGGCGATGACCTTGTCCCCGGTGGCGGCGCGGCCTTCAAATGTGGCGGACCCCATATGGGGGAGAAGTACGACATTGCTGAGCGCCAGCAAGCGCGGATCGACTTCAGGTTCGTGGGTATAGACGTCCAGTCCCGCGCCTGCGATCCGCATTTGCTCAAGCGCTTCGATCAACGCGCCTTCCTCGATAATCTCGCCGCGAGACGTGTTGATCAGATAGGCTGTCGATTTCAGGAGGGCGATCCGTTCTGCGTTCATCAATTCATGCGTTTCGGCATTATGCGGACAATGGATGGAAATAATATCCGACGCCTGCAGCATCGTATCGAGTTCAGGGACAAAGGTCGCATCAAGTGCTTCTTCCACACTGGAGGGCAGGCGGCGGCGGTTATGATAGAGGATGGACAGGCCAAATGCGCGTGCGCGCTGGGCCACGGCTTGCCCGATGCGGCCCATGCCAATAATGCCCAGCGCTTTTCCGCCAATGCGGTGGCCCAACATGCCGGAGGGACTCCAGCCTGGCCATTTGCCGCTGCGGACCAGTTTCTCTCCTTCGGCCAGCCTGCGGGGCACGGACAGGATCAGCGCCATGGTCATGTCCGCTGTATCTTCGGTCAGCACGCCGGGCGTGTTGGTTATGATAATGCCTTTTGTTCGCGCGGCTTTCAGGTCGATATGATCCACGCCATTGCCAAAATTGGCGATAAGCTGCAGCCGGTCGCCCGCTTGTGCGATCAGGTCTGCATCAATGTGGTCAGTGACGGTTGGCACCAGCACGTCGCAATGGCGCATTGCATTAAGTAATGCCGTCCGGCTCATAGGTTTGTCAGCTTCGTTCAGCACGACATCAAAGAGTTCGCGCAGGCGATCCTCGGTCACAGTCGGAAGCCGCCGGGTGACGATGACCTTTGGATGAGCAGGGCGCGGACTTTTCGGCATGTTTTGGCGCTATCCGCTTGGGGCCTAAAAGGTCAAGCACCAATGATATGCACCGTGATGAAGCGCGAATTGAATCAATGCGCGACTTGAAGGCTGCCTGCCGATTTGGCACAGGCAAGGGGAGATGTTCGACGGGAAGGGGAACGGCATGACTTCATTGGGGCTACGCAGGGTTTTTCTGACCATCTCGGCAATGGCTGTCCTTATGCCCATGGTGGCTCCTGCGCAGGACAAGACGCCGCCTTACTGGGCTTCGCTGTCAAAGGATGAAGCCCGGATGCGTACTGGGCCAAGCACGGATTATCCCGCCAACTGGATCTATCGCCGCCGGGATTTGCCGGTCAGGGTGATCGAACTCTATTCGCATTGGCGCAAGGTTGAGGATCCCGACGGGGTGCAGGGCTGGATGCATGTCCGTCTGCTCAGTGACCAGCCCACAGCGATCGTAAAGGATGGTGTCCAGATGCTCCGTGAGGCTCCACAGGCCGATGCCAGCGTCCTTTTCCGTGCCGAATCAGGTGTGGTCGGACGGATTTCGGATTGCGACAAGGGCTGGTGCCTGATCGACGTGCATGGTCAGAAGGGTTTCATTCAAGCCGCTCATATTTGGGGCGCTTCACAATAGAGCGGATTCATCCGAGCTCGATTCGCAAAGATGCGATCAGATCCGGCACCAACGTCAGCCGTTCCGCTTCTTCATCCAATATCGCATGAAACGCACGTCGTTTATATACTGTAGCCGCACCGGCGGAGAGATGTTTGCCGACGGGCAGGCTGGACAGGATGATGTCAATCAGCCGGTCCGCGCCATGCAAGCGGCCCCACAGATAATCATTTTCTCGATAAGCCCTACTAAAGAATGCCCCAAAACTATTAAATTCTATCCCTTTTAATGTGGCTTCTGCTCCACCTGTACGGATTGCGGTAGCATCATCAGGGGCAATCCGATCAACCTTTACAGGGTCATATTCGTCCAGTCCTTCGCCTTGAAGGAGGGGCAGGGTCGCAATGTCATAAAAGGGGAAACCCAGATAGGCGAGCAGCATCACCCGCCTTTCCTCCTTGGGTAAAGCCCACAAGGCGTCGGACAACAGCCTTTCGGCATGATCGTCCATGTCCTTCAGATTGAGCTGCCCGGCCAACAGGTCGATAGCGGCATGTGGCGAGTCGATGAAATTGCGCGCTGCCGTGACCATATCCTCATCATAAAAATCGGATGTTTCACGTTCCAGATACAGCGAGAGGCCCTCATAAATGGCATCATGAAAGCCACTGATCGCTTCGGGTGGCGCATTCCGTTCGATTTCCAGTGTTTCGGTCAATCGGCGTGCCAGAAACCGCAGGCGGCGAATGCGAAAGCCCAGATCATGATTACGGAAAAAGGCAATGACCGGCTCTGACGCCCCGGCGTTCGCCTTTTCCCCGATCCGGTCGAGTCCCTGTTCGCGCATGTCTTTCCATATAACGACACGATAGGCTTCTCGTTGCGAAGAGCTGCCGTCCCCGCCCAGGCGAAACAGAAGGCTGGCTATGTCCTCGACAACGCCTGACAGTTTCAAATGACCGTAAGCGGGATAGGCAAATCCGGACTGCCGCGCCGCGCGCTCCTGCGCCTTTGCCCGCCATGCCGCAAGCCGCACAGGTGTTGGCCGGTCGAGGAAAAATACGTTGCCGAACAGCGCATCAACTGTTTCCTCGATTTCAGGACGCAAGGCTTCGGTAATCCGGAGCATCCGGCGAATACGTTTCGATCGACCTTCTATGGCCTCCAGACTGTCGCGGATCGGCTGTTCGCGAGGAATATCGGACAGCGCGCCAAAGATGGTGCGGAAAAAGCCGGGCAGAATTTGTTCATTATCACCATTCTCGCGGCGGCGCATTCTGATGCTTCGGATGCCGGGCTTGGGATCGATATAGACGAAGCGTCTGTCGACCTCGCGCCGGGCCGGGCGGTTGCGCAGTGCGGCGATCGCTTGTGCAAAGGGGGCGTTGGCCAGTACCGATCCGTCGATCAGCACGGTGTCCTCGGCCGCGCCAATGGCGGACTGGCGCGGCAATATCCGTTTCAGGAACTGGTTGCGTTCGGGCCACAGCCGCTTTCGTTTCTTCAGAACCTTGTCCAGTTCCCGTACAGTGAAGGGGGGAAAGGCTCCGGGAAAACTGGCGGTCGCACGCGCGGCAAAGGCCAGTTCGGCAATATTGCCCAGATTGCGGTCAACCGCCCCCCTGACATGAAATCCGATAGTGAGTCGATGTTCGGTTTCAACGACTTCAGGCGGATTATTGAGACGCAATCGTTCGGGATGCCCATCAAAATCCGTTACCGTGACGAACAGGTCCAGCGGATGGCCTGCCGGGATCAGGGGCGGCCCCGCTTCACAGGCTTCCATCGCATCCAATGCGTCCAGCAACAGGTTAATAAACCCTTCGCCGCCAAAAGGCGGCGCAAACCAGCGCGCACGGATGAAGTTGGACAATTTGTGACGCACCTCTTCCCGTGCACCCGGAGCAACGGTGCGCGCCACCGTGTCGTCGGGCCTCCGCGCCGCCATCCAGACCAGCGGGGCGGCCCAGAATTTGGTAAATTTGCTGAGCGGGCGTGCATCGGGATCGAGGAGCAGATCGACGTCCGCATTTTTAAGCCATAGCTCGGTCAGAGGATCGAGCGACTGCCCGGTTTCCAGCGCCTGAGCCAGAAATATACCATTGATCCCGCCTGCGCTGGCTCCAGCAATGATGTCGGTCATCACCCGTAATTTAAGGTCCGCCTGGGCCTGAATGTCTTCCAGTATTTCATGATAGATCTCAATACTGCCGCCAATCTTTGGCGCATCGTCATGAAAATCCCTGCTTGCACGGGCAAGATGCCAGATTTCCTTGGTGATGCCGTGCATGTAGATGGCAAGACTGATCCCGCCATAACACACCAGCGCCAGCCTCAGTTCCTTCTCCCTCATGAACAAAGAGATGGCAGGCTATAGGGATATTGTCGAGTAAAAGGGCTGTTAGACTCGCTCCAGCTCCGCCCAGATGGGCAGATGGTCAGATGCCTTGCGCGCCGAAGGGCTGTCATGGACGCCGCAGTCTGTCACGACGAGTTGTCCGCAATGCATGATCCGGTCAAGCCGCGCCACTGGTCGGCGCGCATGAAAGCTTTTCCCGCAATGGGCAAAACTGAAATGATGCCCAAAATCGCGCAGGCACCCACCCTGAGCACTCCATTCGTTCAGGTCACCCATCAGGACGGTTGGCGATGCGTCGTCATATCCCGCGGCCCGAGCGATAACAGCCGCAGCCTGTCTGCGTCGCCACAGCCCGGATAGGTCCAGATGCATCCCGAATATGCGCAGCGTTTGATCATTCATCACAACCTCTGCCATTACCGCGCCGCGCGGTTCCAGATAGGGGATATGCAATATGTCGTGCCGGATGATCATGGCTGATTTGCGCACCAATATCGCATTGCCGTGCCACCCCATGCTGTCGGTGTGAACATCCAGAGGCACCGCTTTGTAATCGCTATGTAATTCCAGAAGATGGGGAGGGATGGCCGATATGCGGGGACCAAAGCGCCTGTCGGCTTCCTGCAATGCGATAACGTCCGCATCCATTTGGTGCAGTACGTCCAATATGCGTTCAGGGTTGCGTCGGCGGTCAGTGCCGATGGCCCTGTGCATATTATAGCTGGCAACCTTGATCATCCTCTACATTTCCCGCTCTTGGTCGATTGGCGCAAGGAATTAACACAGAGATCACAGATATTTTTCCTGGCGTTCCCTCTATGTTCTGATACATCCGAGTCATGGCCAAGGCGAAGAAGAAATATATTTGCCAGCAATGCGGGTCGGTGTCGTATCGCTGGCAGGGGCAGTGCGACGATTGCGGTGAATGGAACAGCCTGATCGAAGAAGCGGGTGAAACCGTCTTTAGCGCAAGGCACAGCCTGCAATCGGGCGGGCGGGCAGTGGCGCTGGTGGGGCTGGACAGTGATGTGCGCCTGCCGCCACGTGAAAAGACGGGCATTGCCGAATTCGACCGGGCGCTCGGCGGCGGCCTGGTCGCCGGATCGGCAACGCTGATTGGCGGCGATCCGGGAATCGGCAAGTCGACCCTGTTGTTGCAGGCAGCGGCGCTGATGGCTGCGCGAGGGCTGGCTGTCGCCTATATCAGTGGGGAGGAAGCCGCCGATCAGGTGCGCCTTCGCGCGCAGCGGTTGGGGCTTGGAAAATCCCCGGTGCAGCTTGCCTCGGCAACGTCGGTGCGCGACATCCTGACCACGGTGGGGCAGGGTACGCCACCCGCTTTGCTCGTCATCGATTCGATTCAGACCATGCACAGCGACCTCATCGAAGGAGCGCCCGGCACGGTCAGCCAGGTGCGCGCCTCTGCGCAGGAATTGATCCGCTTTGCCAAGGAGCGTGGCACTGCGGTAGTGCTGGTTGGCCATGTCACCAAGGATGGCAGCATCGCTGGTCCCCGCGTTCTGGAGCATATGGTCGATACGGTGTTGAGCTTTGAGGGGGAGCGCAGTCATCAATATCGGATCTTGCGGGCCAACAAGAATCGGTTTGGCGGCACCGACGAAATCGGCGTGTTTTCGATGGAGACGGAAGGGTTGACGGAAGTCGCCAATCCATCGGCGCTGTTCCTGACGCACCGCGATGAAAATGTGACGGGCGCAACGGTGTTTCCGGCATTGGAAGGGACGCGGCCTGTACTGGTGGAAATTCAGGCTTTGACGGTGCGGCTGGCAAGTGGTGCAACACCCCGTCGCGCTGTTGTAGGATGGGACAGCGGGCGGCTGGCGATGATCCTGGCCGTGCTGGAGGCGCGTTGCGGATTGAATGTTTCGTCTTGCGAGGTTTATCTCAACATTGCAGGCGGTTACCGTATTTCCGATCCGGCGGCGGATCTGGCCGTGGCGGCGGCGCTCATTTCGGCGCTTTCCGAACGGCCGGTGCCGGGTGACTCGATATTATTTGGAGAAGTGGCTTTGTCCGGCGAAATTCGTCCTGTTGCTCATGCGGCGCTTCGTTTGCGCGAATCCGCCAAATTGGGTTTCACCCGTGCACTCGTGCCGGCCTCCGTGACGGACAAGACGGCAGGTATTTCGACCAGTGGCTTCAGAACGCTCGCGCAATTTGTTGACCATATGCTTGGGCGCGATTAGCGAATGGATCATGACAACTCTTGATATTATCGTCCTGATCCTGATCGGTGGCGGCGCTATTTTCGGTTTCTTGCGTGGCTTTGTGATGGAAACGCTATCGCTTATCGCTTGGGTGCTGGCGATATTTGCAATCCGAATGCTTCATGCGCCAGTGACGACATGGCTGACTGGGCCAGTTGGGACCGAATCGGGCGCTGCGGTGCTGGCTTTCGCACTGGTGTTCGGCATTACGTTTACGGCAGGGAAATTTCTGGCCCGGTCGCTGGGTGCCAGGACTCGCAAGTCCATCCTGGGACCTGTCGATCGTGTGCTTGGTCTTGGTTTTGGGGCGCTCAAGGGGCTGATTGGTGCCACGTTGCTATTCATGCTGGCGAGTCTGGTTTACGACACCATATATGGCGGTGCCGCCAAGCGCCCCGAATGGATGACGGCATCGCGCAGTTATCCGCTACTCAGTGCCAGCGGCAAAGCTATGAGCGAATTTGTCACCGAACAGCGGGGCAAGCCCGCCAGTGAAGGGTGAAGCGACCGGATGAATGCACCGCTTTACAATACGGACATATTGCGGCTTGCGGCTACGATCCCGCATCATCAACGGTTGATTGATCCCCAGGCCAGCGTTGAAAAACGTTCGGCAACATGCGGAAGTCGGGTGATTGCCGATGTCCGGGTTGATGCCGAAGGACGCCTTGCCGAGCTTGGTCTGGAAGTGCGCGCCTGTGCGCTTGGGCAAGCATCGGCGTCGCTGATGGCGACCCATGCACTAGGCAAATCGGTGGCAGAATTGGCCGATGCACGCGATGCTCTGGCGGGCTGGCTGGCAGGGCAGGGTGACAATCTCGATTCTCGGCCCGATTTCTGGCCCGGCTTTGACCTCATCGCACCCGCTCGCAATTATCCCGCACGACACCCCTCGATCCGGTTGGGGTTTGAGGCGGTAGCGGAAGCTGTAGCCATTGCCGCCGGGCAGGGCGCGGCATGAAGCCCGCTTTGGCGCAGGCCGCAAGCGCTACTGACATGCTGCTCACTGACGGAGTCATCCTGCTCGGCGTGGCGCTGGTTTTCGTCATGCTGTTCCGCCGCCTCGGCCTTGGCGCGGTGCTGGGTTATCTGATCGCTGGCGCACTGGTGGGGCCACAGGGCCTTGCGCTTGTGGGTGGCGCGCAATCAAAGCTCGCCATTGCTGAAATTGGCATTATTTTGTTGCTTTTCCTTGTTGGACTGGAGCTAAATCCCCAGCGATTGTGGCAGTTGAAACGCGACATATTCGCTTTGGGTCTGGTGCAGGTCACGCTTTGCGGTGCGGTGCTGGCGGCAATCATCTATTATACCACTCAATTCAGTTGGGGGGCCGCAATTGCGCTTGGTCTGCCGCTCGGCCTGTCATCGACCGCACAGGTCCTGCCAAGCCTCAAGCGCAGCGGTCGGATCAATTCGCCTTTTGGTGAAAAGGCCTTTTCGATTCTGCTGTTCCAGGATCTGTCCATCGTCCCGTTGATCACCATCATTGCCGCCTTGTCGCGCAATCCGGCCGATGCGCTGGGTCCGCCGGGATGGGAGCTTGCGCTCTATACCGTCGCAGCGATAACCGGCCTGGTGCTGTCGGGGCATTTCCTCCTCAATCCATTGCTGAAGCTGGCAGGTAGGCTGGGCGAGCGCGAATTGTTTGTCGTTGTCGGGCTATTCACAGTCCTCGCCAGCGCCGCGCTCATGCATTATCTGCATCTTTCCACCGCTCTGGGCGCTTTTGTTGCTGGCGTAATGTTGGCCGATTCTCCCTATCGGCACGAGATAGAATCCGATGTGGAGCCCTTCCGCTCCATCTTGCTGGGGCTGTTCTTTCTTGCGGTGGGCATGGTGCTTGATGTGCACGCCATTCTCGCCAGCCCTCTTTTTGTCTTCAGCATGGCCGCCATTCTTGTCGTGACGAAAGTCGTTATCATTTTAGGACTTGGTCGTGTGTTTGGAATGGAAACGAAACAGGCCTTCGCGCTTGGTCTGCTTCTAAGTCAGGGCGGTGAATTCGGTTTTGTCCTTTTCACCCAGGCGCAACATGCCCTGCTGATCGCGCCGCAAGCCGCCAGCCTGTTCAGCGCAATCGTCACCATTTCCATGGCAACGACGCCGTTTTTGCTGCTGCTTGCCCGCAAGCTTGAATTCGCGCCATCATCGAGTGCAGAGGCGCCTGCAGGACCTGACGAAGCGCCACAAGGTAGTGCGCTTGTCATCGGCTATGGACGTTTTGGGCAGACAGTCGCACAGATGTTGATGGGCCACGGTTGCGGTGTAACCCTGATCGACAAAAAGCCTGCCCAGATTGAAATGAGCAGCCAGTTCGACATGAAGGTCTATTATGGCGACGGCACGCGCGTTGACCTTTTGCGGCGTGCGGGCGGAGAAAAGGTGCGCATTATCGCCTTTTGCATCGATGGGAATGGCCTTGATGCTGCTACGCTTCAACAGGTTATGAAAGCCTTTCCGCAAGCGGCGGTATTTGCACGCGCCTATGACCGGGAGCATTTGTTACGGCTTAGCGTGACGGATATTGCCGGAACTATTCGTGAAGTGTTCGAATCGGCAATTTCCATGGGGATTCAGGCGATGAAAGCGCTTGGCCTGCCAGATAAAGAGATTGCTGAAGTGGAGCGCCGCTACCGCGAAAATGACCAGCAAAGACTGGACGCGCAGGATGCGGCGGGCACTTTGCACGCGGCCAAGGACCTGATGTTTCGTCCCGGCCATAGTATGCGTGCCTCCGATGGCGGTTTTGAAGGGGAAGGCGGATGATTGCGGTATTTGCGGCCTTGTCCGCAGCGATTGCCGTTGCGGCAGGGGCTTTTGGTTCGCATGGCGCGTCAAGTGCGGAGGCGGGCGAATGGTTGAAAACCGGGGGCATGTATCAGCTTGTTCATGCTGTCGCGGCGCTGGTGATCATGCAATTCGCGCGCGGCCCGGCTATCATGCTGCTGGTCGGCGGCGCGATTTTTGCGCTGACGCTTTACGCCATGGCTTTGGGAGCGCCGCGCTGGTTCGGCGCGATTACGCCGATTGGCGGCAGCTTGCTGATTATCGGTTGGCTCTGGACAGCCTGGATTGCTTTCAAGGCTTGAGGCGCTGACAGGTTTAGCGCGCTACTTCATCCAGAAACGCGGCCACATCCTCCAGGTCGACATCCTTGGCAAGGAATGTCTGGCCAATTCCCCGTGCCAGTAGGAAAGGCAGCTTGCCGCCCGCCATTTTCTTGTCATGCATCATGTGGGCTACCAAGGTTTCGCCAGATGCTGAAA
>JAENVZ010000128.1 GCA_016650315.1 Alphaproteobacteria bacterium
ATGTACACTTCGGGATGACCGAAGAACCAGAACAGATGCTGATAGAGCACAGGATCGCCGCCGCCCGCTGCATCATAGAAGGTCGTACCAAAATTGCGGTCGGTCAGCAGCATCGTAATGGCCGCGGCCAACACCGGCAGCGCCAGAAGCAGCAGGAACGCCGTCACCAGCACCGACCACACGAACAATGGCATCTTGTGCAGGGTCATGCCCGGCGCGCGCATGTTCAGGATGGTGGTAATGAAGTTGATCGCACCCAGAATGGAGCTTGCACCGGCAAGATGCAGCGACAGGATCGCAAGATCGACCGCTGGCCCCTGGCTTCCGCTCGTTGAAAGCGGCGCATAAACGGTCCAGCCGGTGCCCGCGCCATTGCCCGTACCGCCTGGAACGAAGGTCGAACCCAGAAGCAGGGTGAAGGCGGGGATCAACAGCCAGAAGCTGATATTGTTCATCCGCGGAAAGGCCATATCCGGCGCGCCAATCATGATCGGCACGAACCAGTTGCCAAAGCCGCCGATCATCGCTGGCATGACCATGAAGAACACCATGATCAGGCCGTGCGCGGTGATGAGCACGTTCCAGAGGTGATAGGCTTGATCCAGGGTCGCATCGGGACCATCGGACATCATCGCCCATGCCTGAAGATACTGGATGCCGGGTTGTGCCAGTTCAGCACGCATAAGGCCGGAAATAGTGCCGCCGATGATCCCCGCCACAATGGCGAAGATCAGGTAAAGCGTACCGATGTCCTTGTGGTTCGTCGACATGAACCAGCGGGCAAAAAAGGCCGGCTTGTGGTCCGCATCATGATGATGGTCGGAATGCGCCTGAAAATCGGCGGGCGTTGCGGTTGTGTCAGTCATGTCCTGGCGACCCTTAATTGGTGGCTGTGGCCGATTGCACGGCATTGGCGGCAGGCGCTGCTGTAGCTACTGCTGCTTCAGCAGGCGCTTCCGCCGCACCGCGTGCATGGCCGCCCTGGGCAAGAACCCAGGCATCGAATTCGGCAGGGGGAAGGGCTTCAACCGCGATCGGCATGAAACCATGGCGTGCACCGCACAATTCGGAGCACTGGCCATAATAAATGCCCGGCTTGTCGATGGTGAAGCTCTTTTCATTGATGCGGCCCGGAACCGCATCTTCCTTTACCCAGAATGCGGGAACGGAAAAGCTGTGAATAACATCCGCGCCGGTAATCAACAGCTTGATCGGCCGCCCTACCGGAAGAACAAGGCGATTGTCAGCCCCGAGCAGTTCAGGCTCCCCACGCTTGCGCGCCTCTTCGTTCGGAAGCATGTTGGAGATGATTTCCGCAACCCCATTGTCGGGATATTCATAGCCCCAATACCATTGATAACCTGTCACCTTGACGGTCAGCGCATCTGCAGGCGCTGGCTTGTACTGGCGGGCCAGAAGGTCGATGGACGGGATTGCTATACCAACAAGGATCAACACCGGCACCAGTGTCCAGATCACCTCGATCAGCGTATTGTGCGAGGTTTTCGATGGCACAGGATTGGCCGAGCGGCGATAGCGGAACATCACCCAGATCAGCAAACCCAGAACAAACACCGAAATCGCGGTAATGAGAGGCAAAAGCACCGCATCATGAATCCAGAGTGCATATTTGCCATTATCGGCGAACTGCTCCTGAAATGTCATTCCGCCAGCTTTAGGCATGCCGATGCCCTCTGTCGGCTTCGTTACAGATACGGCAGGCGTTGCTGCCTGCTCCGATTCCGTTCCCGCTTCAACCGAAGCGGCATTAGCCGCCTGCGGCGTGGGCGCAGCGCTCTGCGCGCTGACGGAACCGGGCGCAAAAGCCAACAGTCCGGCCAGAAATAGCGATTTTACCATGTTCATAAGCTTCTCGATCTTACCCCGCATACTGTCCTGTTTCGGACGCAGAGTCCGGTCACAGTCCTGTCATTATTGCGGCGGCTTATAGGGATGGTTTTCGCAGGCCTCAAGCACCTAAAGGGCTTATTTTCTTTGTGTTGAACTTGAAACCTCTCCCGCCTATCAGGCTCGCCAAGACAAAAGAATGGACAACGGCATGAATGATGAAGAGATTTTGGCGGAATTCCGAGCGGCGCAGGCGCTTCTGGAGGGCCATTTCATTCTCTCTTCGGGCAAACGCAGCGCCAATTATCTGCAATGTGCACGCGTATTGATGGACGCGGAACGCGCTGGCCGCCTTGCCCGCGCCCTGGTGCAGAAAATACCGCGTGAAGTGCGTTCAGAGATCGAAATTGTAGTTTCGCCGGCCATGGGCGGCGTTATCATCGGCCATGAAATGGGTCGTGCGTTGGGCCTTGAAGCCATGTTCCTCGAACGCCCCGATGGCGCGTTCGAACTGCGGCGCGGCTTTTCCCTGAATGAAGGGCAGAAAGTCCTCATGGTCGAAGATGTCGTCACCACGGGCCTTTCCTCGCGCCAGGCAATAGAGGCCATCAAGGCGGCGGGCGGCGAAGTGATTGCCGAGGCCGCACTGGTCGACCGCTCCGCAGGCGAAGCAGGTCTGGGCGTGCCTTTCTTCCCGCTCGTTTCCCTGAACTTTCCGGTTTACGATCCCGACGATCTGCCGCCTGAACTGACTGCGATCGAGGCGATCAAGCCGGGCAGCCGGAAAAGCTGAACGCCATGGTGCCGCGCCCCCTCCGCCTTGGCGTCAACATCGATCATGTCGCCACCATTCGCAATGCGCGGGGCGGCGACCACCCCGATCCGGTGAAGGCGGCGCTGATGGCAGCATCAGCGGGGGCAGATGGCATTACCGCCCATCTGCGCGAGGATCGGCGGCATATCCGTGATGAGGATATTTCCGCGCTGTTGGCGGCGCTTGCCATTCCATTGAACCTGGAAATGGCCGCAACGCAGGAAATGCTGCAAATCGCGATTCGCCACAAACCGCACGCCGCCTGTATCGTGCCGGAGAAGCGGGAGGAGAGGACGACCGAGGGGGGACTCGATGCCGCCGGGCAATTCGACCAACTGGTCCCCATCGTTGCGGCGCTGTCCGATGCCGGTATCCGCGTCAGCCTGTTCATCGAACCCGATCCGGTCCAGATCGACGTCGCGATTCGGCTCAAAGCCCCCGTGGTCGAATTCCACACAGGGCTGTACGCGCATCTGGACGGCGCGGAACGGAGCGTGGAACTGCGTCGCATATCGGACGGCGCGGCGCTGGCGGCCAAAAATGGCATAGAACCCCATGCGGGCCACGGCCTGACATTCGACAATGTCGGCCCGATCGCCGCCATTCCCCAGCTTGTCGAACTGAATATCGGCCATTTCCTGATCGGCGAGGCAATTTTTTGCGGCCTGGAGGATTCCATCCACGAGATGCGCAGACAGATGGATCTGGTCCGGTGATTATCGGCCTTGGCTCCGACCTCTGCAATATCGAGCGTATCCAGAATTCGCTCAACCGTTTCGGTGAGCGATTCGAAGCCCGCGTCTTTACCGATGTCGAACGGGCAAAGGCCGCCCGCCGTCCCCATACCCGCGCAGGCACCTATGCCAAGCGTTTTGCCGCCAAGGAAGCCTTTTCAAAGGCGGTCGGCACCGGGTTCAAGGCAGGCGTTTTCATGCGCGACATCGGCGTGGTCAATGCGCCCTCCGGCGCGCCGACACTGCATTTGACCGGCGGCGCGCTTGCCCGTCTGGAATCCATTGTTCCCAGCGGCTATAGACCGCTTGTTCATCTGACGCTCACCGACGATCATCCATGGGCGCAGGCGTTTGTGATAATAGAGGCGGTACCGGTTTGAAGCCCGATCAAACCCAGGAAGGGTCAGAAGCGATGGAAGCCGACATGACCGAACCGGGGCAAGCGGATAACCACACGCCATCAGACGAGAAGAAAGTTCAGACAACAGACTGGATAGCTGAAACGCGCAGTATAATATTGCTGATTCTGGCTGTTCTGGGCTTTCACAGCCTGATCGCCAAACCTTTTTACATTCCGTCCGAATCGATGATGCCGCGCCTGTTGGTCGGGGATCGCCTGGTGGTCAGCAAATATCCCTATGGCTGGTCCTATGTGTCGCCGTCCTTCCATATCCTGCCGCCGATCAAGGGACGCCTGCTGGGACGCCTGCCCGAACGCGGCGACATCGTCATCGCCACCCCGCGCGGCAAGGACAGCGACTATATCAAGCGTGTCATCGGCCTGCCCGGCGACACGCTGGAAGTGCGCGACGGACAGATTATCCTGAACGGCGTGCCGGTACGGCAAGACACGCGCCCCGACCTGCATTTGCCCATCGATGCCAATGCGCCGTGCGCGCCGGATCAGTTTTCGGGCCATCAGCGCACCGCCC
>JAENVZ010000129.1 GCA_016650315.1 Alphaproteobacteria bacterium
CCTTGTGATAGTGAAAGGGTGCGGTAAGAGCGCACCGCGGCCCCGGCAACGGGGACGGCATGGTAAACCCCACCGGGAGCAAGACCGAATAGGGGCGGCGCGGGGAGCAATCCCCAGGCTATTTCGGCCCAGACCGCCCGGGTTGGTTGCTTGAGCCGTGCAGCAATGTACGGCCTAGAGGAATGGTCGCCTATCCTTCGCAAGAAGGTGGACAGAACCCGGCTTACAGACCCTCTGGCAATATTCCCTTGGGACCTTCTGGTCTTCATGGGGCATTGACGCTAAATTGGGTATCTATGACACGATCGACACGATCCAATGACTGGGGCTTTCCCCGCTGGCGCGGCTATGGTTCGGCGCGCGAGGCGCAGCAAGTGCGTCTGTGCGACCGACATGGTTGCGATTCGTCGGGGAACTGCCCCGCGCCCAAATCGCCCAACAGCCCGGAACGCTGGTATTTCTGCGCTGAACATGCCGCTGAATATAACCGGAACTGGGATTATTTTCAGGGGCTGGATGCTGAAGAGGCGGCGAAGCGCGAGGCCGATGAACGGCGTGACGCAAGCGGTTTTCAAGGCAGTGGCTATTATGGTTGGGGCGGGCCGGGGGATGGCTGCCGGTCGCGTGATGAAATGCGTGCGCTTGGCGTGCTCGAACTGGAAAGCGAAGCCGATTTTGAAGCCGTGAAGAAAAGCTGGCGGCGGCTCGCCAAAGAAAATCACCCGGATGTGAAGCCCGGCGATGCTGAAGCCGCGGTCCGGTTTCAAACTATTCAGGCGGCCTATGAAGTCCTGAAAACCGCCGAAGAGCGGCGGGAGTGGCGACCCGAATAATGGGAATTGTGCAAAATCGGCTATGATGCCAGGAATATTGGTATCGCTCCCGGACTTGCTGTATTGCACCGCAATATGGACCATCGAATAAAACAGCCCTCGCGTGTTTCCAACTCGCCCTTGCCGCTACCCGATCAGGTGGCGTTGGTGTTGCAGGGCGGCGGCGCGCTGGGTTCCTATCAGGCGGGTGTCTATGAGGCGCTGCACGATCGGGCGATAAAGGTCGATTGGGTCGCGGGCATTTCAATCGGTGCGATCAATGCGGCGATCATCGCGGGTAATCCACCCCATGATCGGATCGCGAAATTGCATCAGTTCTGGCAAAAAATGAGCGGCGGCCTGCCCAATTTTTGGCTTCCTGAGGAGCACAATATTCGGGAGGCGGTGCATCTGACGGCAGCAATGGCGGTGGCCGCCTTTGGCGTTCCCGGATTCTTTCGCCCCCACATGCTCCCGGCTATGCTGGCCCCGGAGGGCAGCATGAACGCCATCAGCTACTATGACACGACGCCGCTGGTCGATACCCTCAACGATCTGGTGGATTGGGATCTGCTGAATCACGGCGAGGTCCGTTTCTCGGTCGGCGCTGTCCATGTGACGAGTGGGAATTTCGTCTATTTCGACAATCACGATCCCCATTGGCGCGGCAGGATCGACGCACGGCACATCATGGCCTCGGGCGCGTTGCCGCCGGGTCTTGCGCCGGTCGAAATAGACGGTGAATTCTACTGGGACGGCGGCTTGGTCAGCAATACGCCGCTGTCCCATGTGCTCGATAGCCTGAAGGGCGATCTGTTGCTGTTTCAGGTCGATCTTTTTCCAGCTGAAGGGCCGATGCCCAGGCAATTGACGGACGTGTGGTCGCGACTGAAGGACATTCAATATAGCAGCCGTACCCGACAGGTCACCGACCAGTTTCTGCGCCGATACCGCGAACATGACCTGATCCGCAAGCTGCTGACGAAACTTCCGCCCGAACTGCAGGATGATCCCGCCGTCATCGCGCTCAGGGGCCTCAATCATTCGGGCGCGGTGAATATCGTTCATCTCATATACCGCAGCCATGCGTGGGAAGGCGGCGCCCGCGATTTTGAATTTTCACGCGCGACCATGCTTGATCATTGGGCGCAGGGTCATGAAGCGGTAGACGGCGTCATGTGCGAGGGCGATCTCATCGCGCAGAATATCGTCAACGGGCAATCTGCGACCTTCGATCTCGATCGACCGGGCCATCTTAAGGAGAAAAAGGCATGATGCTGAAAGGCAAGACGGCGCTTATCACTGGCTCAACCTCCGGGATCGGGCTTGGCTATGCCAAGGTGCTGGCCGCTGAGGGCGCCAATATCATTATCAATGGCTTTGGCGATGCGGACGCCATTGAGGCGGAGCGGAAAGGTCTGGAAGGGCTGAGCGGCGCGCGTGCGTTGTACAGCGGCGCCGACCTGACCAATGTGAATGCTATTGAAGAGATGATGGCGATGGCTGCCGAGGCTTTTGGTGGGGTGGACATCCTCATCAACAATGCGGGCGTGCAGCATGTCGCCCCGGTTGAGGAATTTCCGGTCGATAAATGGAACCTGATTATTGCGCTCAACCTCAATGCCGCCTTTCACACGATACGCCTCGTTTTGCCCTATATGAAGGAACGGAAATGGGGGCGGATCATCCAGACGGCATCGGCCCATTCACTAACCGCTTCACCCTTTAAAGCCGCCTATGTGACCGCAAAGCATGGCCTTGCGGGCTTGACCAAGACAGTGGCGCTGGAAACAGCCACCTTTGGCATTACCGCCAATTGCATCAGCCCTGGCTATGTCTGGACGCCGCTTGTCGAAAACCAGATCCCCGACACAATGAAGGCGCGCAACATGACGCGTGAGCAGGTCATGAATGATGTTCTGCTCGCCGGACAGCCCACCAAGCAATTCGTGACGGTCGAACAGATCGCTGCAACTGCGCTTTTCCTGTGCGGGGAAGCCGCAAGCAACATCACCGGCGCCAATATTTCAGTCGATGGTGGCTGGACCGCTCAATGATCCGGGGAAGCAACCGGACATTTGGCCTTGTGCTGGCCTTGCCTCTGCTCATCTCTGCGCCCGCGACAGCCGATACGCTGTCGGACACGGTAAAGGCCGATATGCCCTCGCTGATGCAGCTTTACCGCCAATTGCACGCCAACCCCGAATTGAGCTTCCATGAGGTGAATACTGCCGCGATGCTGGCGGCGCAGGCGCGCAAACTGGGTTTTGCCGTGACCGAGAAGGTCGGTGGAACCGGCGTTGTTGCTGTGATGACGAACGGTCCCGGCCCGGTGCTGATGATCCGGGCGGACATGGATGCGCTACCGGTCGTCGAACAGACCGGATTGCCCTTTGCCTCAAAAGTGCGGGCGACGACCGATGAAGGTCTGGAAACGGGCGTCATGCACGCGTGCGGCCATGACACGCATATGTCCGCATGGATCGGAACGGCACGGCGTCTGTCGACGATGAAGGATCAATGGTCGGGCACGCTGGTCATGATCCTGCAACCTGCCGAAGAACGCGGCGCGGGTGCGCGGATGATGCTGGAAGATGGCCTGTTCACCCGCTTCCCCAAGCCTGATTACACCATTGCCTTTCATGATGCCGCCAATCTGGAGGCGGGCAAGATTGCCTATACGCCCGGCTATGCACTGGCTAATGTGGACAGCGTGGATGTTGTGGTGAAGGGGGTTGGCGGCCACGGCGCTTACCCGCAAACGACAAAAGATCCCATCGTGCTGGCCAGCCGCATCGTCATGGCGCTGCAAACGCTGGTCAGCCGGGAAATGGACCCGCAGGACCCGGCGGTGGTCACCGTCGGCAGCTTTCACGCCGGTTCCAAACACAATATCATTCCCGACGAAGCAACGCTTTTGCTGACTGTGCGCAGCTATTCCGACGATACGCGGCAAAAACTGCTCGATGGTATCCGGCGTATTGCAAAGGGCGAAGCGATAGCCGCTGGCATGCCGGACGCATTGTTGCCGACCGTGACCGTGAAAGACGAGTTTACCCCGGCGGCATACAATGTCCCGGCTTTCACCAGGGAGATGGCGAACATATTTACAGAGCGTTTCGGCAAGGATCGCGTTGCCGAAGTCCCCGCAGTCATGGGTGGAGAGGATTTCGGTCGCTACTATCGTGCCGACAACCGGATAAAAAGCCTGATCTTCTGGGTCGGCGGCGTGCCGGCGGAAGCAATGGCGAAAGCGGCAAACGGGGAGGTCCAACTGCCCTCATTGCATAGTCCATTATGGGCGCCCGATGCCGGGAAGGTGATTTCTACTGCGACAGAAGCCCTCACTGTGGCGGCATTGAATGTTCTGAAAAAATAGGGGGTTATTTTCCTTTTCGTACCTGCTGTTTCTGTCGTCCCTTCAGATCAGCAAGGATCGCCAGTTTACGCGCATCGCTTGCCGGACCCCATTCGACGATTTCCTTGATCGTGCGTGCGCAACCGATGCACCATCCGGTGTTATCGTCGATCGTACAGATCCGGTTGCAGGGCGATGTAATCACAGGAAACTATAGGGATCTACATCGACGCTGACCCGCGTGCCGCGCGACCACTTCAATGCGCCCAGCCATGCGCGGATGACCGTCTGCACATCCAATGCCCGCTGCGCATGGACCAGCAAGCGGTGCCGGTGTCGTCCGCGCAGGACCGCAAGTGGTGCGGGCGCAGGGCCATAAACTGACATGCCCTCGACATTGGGCGCGGTACGACCGATCAGGCGTGCGGTCTCCAACGCGTCCTCGGGCGTTTCCGACGATATGACGATAGCGGCAAAACGGCCAAAGGGCGGAGCATGGGCGCGACGGCGGCTCTGCGTTTCGGCAGCGTAAAAGCCTTCGGTATCGCCATTGACCAACGCCTTGATGACCGGCGTGCCGGGGCAACGTGTCTGGATGAAGACGCGGCCAGGCTTTTCGCCGCGCCCCGCGCGCCCCGAAACCTGCGCTATTTGCTGGAATGTGCGTTCCGACGCACGCAAATCGCCGCCCTCCAGACCCAGATCGGCGTCGATGACGCCCACCAGCGTCAGGTTGGGGAAGTGATAGCCCTTGGTGACAAGCTGCGTGCCGACAATGATGTCGATGTCGCCGGCTTCCATACTGCGCACAAATTCGGCGGCTTTGGCGGGCGACCATAATGTGTCGGACGTGACGACGGCGGTGCGCGCTTGCGGGAAAAGCTGCGCCACCTCATCGGCAATGCGCTCGACACCGGGGCCGCAGGCGACCAGTGCGTCCTCTTCCTTGCATTCCGGGCAGGCGCGGGGGGTAGGGATGACATGCCCGCAATGGTGGCAGGCGAGGCGGCGGGTCAGGCGATGTTCCACCATCCAGGCGGTGCAGTTGGGGCACTGGAAACGGTATCCACAATGACGGCATAGCGTCAGTGGCGCATAGCCCCGCCGGTTGAGGAACAACAGCGCCTGTTCCCCTTTTTCCAGCACTTCGTCCATCGCCAGGACCAGCTTTGGTGCGATCCAGCGGCCCCGTTCGGGCGGTTCGCGGGTCATGTCAATGGCTTCAATCTGCGGCAATTGCGCGCCACCAAAGCGGGTTGGCAGCTTGATTTCCCGGTATCGCCCGATCTCCACCTGTTGCCGTGTCTCAATGGCGGGCGTGGCCGAAGCCAGCACCACCGGGCATTTCTCCAGCAATCCCCGCATCACCGCCACATCGCGGGCGTGATAATGGACGCCGTCTTCCTGCTTGAAGCTGGTTTCATGCGCTTCATCGACGACGATCAGGCCGGGATCGGCATAGGGCAGGAACAGTGCGGAGCGCGCCCCGACGACCACTTTTGCCTGACCGGTGGCGATGGCCCGCCAGGCCCGTCGCCGTTCGGATTGCCGCAATCCGCTGTGCCATGCGACCGGTGTGACGCCGAAACGCTTTTCGAACCGTTGCAGGAAAGGTTCGGTCAGGGCGATTTCGGGCAGCAGGATCAACACCTGCTTGCCCATACGCAAAGCTTGCGCAATTGCCTCGAAATAGACCTCGGTCTTGCCGGAACCGGTGACGCCATCAAGCAAAAAGGTCTGAAAATCCTGCGCCCGCACGGCCTCGACCAGTTCGCTTGCTGCCACGTCCTGTGCATCGCTCAGTTCGGGCGGCGCGAAATCGGGGTTGGGGGCAGGGAAGGGCGTATCGATGTCCACCGCGACCGCTTCCAGCGCGCCTGCCTTTACAAGGCCGCGGATGATGGCATCGGACACATCGGCGATCAGCGCCAGTTCGCGGATCAGCCCCTGCCGCGTACCGATCCGTTCCAGTGCTTGTGCACGTTTGTCGGTCAGGCGATCTGGCGCGCTACCCGTCGCACGATATTTCATAACCGTCCGCCCGCCCTCCAGCGCGGCAGAGGATGACAGCGTCATACGCAACACCTCGGCGGGTGGTGCAAGGTAATAGTCCGCCGTCCATTCAATCAACCGCCGTAAGGGCGCGCGCAATGGTGGAACGTCGAGCACGTCCAGCAACGGACGGAGGCGATTGTCGCCAACAGTTTCAACGTCAAAGCGGTCTTCTTCCCATACAACGCCGATAATTTTTCGGGGACCGAGTGGCGCGATGACAATGCTGCCATGTTCGACCTCCATGCCTTGCGGCACGCGATAGTCGAGCGGTCCAATGGCGGCATTGAGAAGAAGGACGCGGGCGCGAGTCATGCGCCTTCGTTAGCGGCTGATGATGGAAAAGGAAAAGAGGGAGGAAATCCTGCCCTTACCGCACCGGCGCACCGGCGCTATAGACGGGCCAACGAATCGCTCCGCCAACCGAGAGGCCGCCATGAAATTTTTCGTCGATACCGCAGACATCAAGGACATTACCGAACTCGCCGCGACCGGCCTGCTGGATGGCGTCACCACCAACCCTTCGTTGATCCACAAATCGGGTCGCAAATTTCTGGAAGTGGTGGAGGAGATTTGCGGCATCGTCGATGGCCCGGTGTCGGCTGAAGTCGTCGCGCTCGACCATGAAACCATGATGAAGGAAGCCGCCATCCTGCGAAAAATCGCCGATAATGTTGCGATCAAGGTGCCGTTGACGATTGACGGCCTGAAAACCTGCAAGGCGCTGACCAGCGACGGCTGCATGGTGAATGTCACTTTGTGCTTTTCGGCCAATCAGGCGCTGCTGGCGGCAAAGGCGGGCGCAACCTTCATTTCGCCCTTCGTCGGACGTCATGACGATAATGGGCAGGACGGCATGCAGTTGATCGAGGACATCCGCCTCATCTACGACAATTATAATTTTTCCACCGAAATTCTGGTTGCATCCATCCGCCACCCGATCCACGTGCTGCAATCAGCGAAGATCGGCGCTGACGTCGCCACCATGCCGCCCGCCGTCATCAAGTCGCTGTTCAATCACGTACTGACGGAAAAGGGTATCGCCGGGTTCCTGGCCGATTGGGAAAAGACAGGCCAGACGATCGGATGATTTTCTGAAACTGGGATAGCGGAGGTTTGCTGCTGATAAACCGATCAATGATCGCGGGCAGCTCCGCCCCGCAAAACCTGAGGCCTACAAGCTGATGCGCGAAGGCGCGCGGCAAAACGATCGTAAGTAGAAGGTAATAAACGGAGCGGCTTTGGCCGATGCCGTTTTTGCGCTGTTGTCTTCGCACTGCAATTGGTTTGCGGCCCGAAGCGACGATGATACCCCACTGATCATGCCCGGAATGAAACAAACCATGCCGGGAGAATGCGCTCGTGAGCGCATTTGTCTGACGACGAAATCAGGCCTCTTTGGAGGTGCGCCAATGAACTAAGCACCGTATTATCTGGGCGCTATAACGATCGACCGACTGACGGCTTTAGCAAAGCCATAGCGTTTCCACTGGCTATTGGTTTTGCTTCATATAAGATCGCTTGTCGCAATGATATTTCGCAGAGTGCAACGAATGATTGACGCGAAGCGAATTTGTCGCAAAAAATGACGCGGCATAATCGGCACCGCCGAATAGGAAAAAATTAAGGCCGAGTAGCAAGATAATAGGAAGGAATAGGAGACTATGACCAATAAGGCACAGGCATTTGCCGCATTGGCAGGGCCGATTGCAGCAGGATTTGTTGGGGTGAGTTTGTTCATGGCAGGGCTCATTCCTCCCACGCCCCCCACGATTGGACAGGCAGAGCTTGTCACGCTCTATACCGAGAACGCCACCGCGATCCGCATAGTTGCTATTGCGATGTTATTCCTGCTTTCCGGTCTTATGTTGCAATATACCGCCTTGGGCGATCAGCTTTGGGAAATTGAAGGGGCGCAGGCCCGCACATGGGCGCGGATTCAGGTGACGTTGGGCGGTATCAGCCTAGTGCCGGTTTACGGCACCTCTATTGCATGGGCGCTTGCTTCCTACAGGCCAGAACGCGCGGCGGAGGCAACGCAGATGCTGAGCGATCTTGGGTGGTTTTTCTTCGTATTTCCGGTTGCTCCCGCACTTTTCCAGATGTGGGCGATTGGTTTTTCGGTTCTGTCTGATCGGGCAGCGCGGCCCGTATTCCCGCGCTGGTATGGCTATCTTTGTTTTTGGGTTGGAATTCTGCTGATGACCGGCCTGTTTGTACCATTCTTTAAAACCGGGCCCTTCGCGTGGAACGGGTTGCTCGCTTTTTGGGTTGCTGCAATTACGCTGGGCCTATGGATCAATATCACAGGCGGGCTGATGCTGGGTGTCGCAAAGCGGAAGCGTCCTGCGGCGGGTTGATAGCGAGGGCGCGTTCGGGTTTGATTGAATTAAACCAGAACGCGCCATAATGCATTGATTTATTGTATTTTCTGAGTCTTTAGGTGATGCTCTACAGGTTTGTTTTTGTATGCCGGTCAGAATTGCTGGGCAGGCATATGTAGCACCAGACCGTCAAGGGCATCAGTCATTTTGATCTGACAAGCGAGGCGGCTGTTCTCTTGTGCCCCTTCGGCTAGATCGAGCATTGGCCGCTCAAGTTCTGGCCCCGCGCGACCGGTTCTCTCCAGCCAATTGGTATCGACAAAAACATGGCAGGTGGCGCAAGCGGCCTGACCGCCACAATCGCCGTCGATACCTGGTACGCTGTTTTGTAGTGCCGCTTCCATGGCGGAGGTGCCTTCCGGCACATTAACGAGATGTTCGGTTCCGTCGGCTTCGATGAAATTGATTGTCGGCATGGTTGAAATTCCGCTTTACTGGATGGGTTCAGGCATGAATGCGAACGGGCAGGGAGTTCAGACCGCGTAGCGTGTTGGAATAGCCGAAGATCGGCTTGCCGGTGACTTCGATCCGTTGCCAACCCTTGGCCATGATTTCTTCCCACAGGACACGTAGCTGCATTTCCGCGAGCCGGTTGCCAAGGCAGCGATGGATGCCAAAGCCAAACGATAGATGCTGGCGTGGGCGGGCGCGATCAATGATGAACTGGTTGGGGTTTTCGATCACTTCGTCATCGCGGTTGCCTGATATATACCACATCGCGACCTTGTCGCCCTTGCGGATGGTCTTGCCGCGGAATTCGACGTCCTCTGTCGCGCGACGTGACTGGTACATGACCGGCGATTGCCAGCGTATGGTTTCTGGCACCATAGAGGTGATGAGCGAGTGGTTCCGCCGCAACTTGTCCCATTCTTTGGGGAAGTTGTGGAACGCCAGGATGCTGCCCGACATAGTGTTTCGCGTGGTCTCATTCCCGCCGACGATCAACAGAGTTACATTGGCAACGAATTCAATAGGGTCCATGTCGCGTAGGTCGGGAGAATGCGCCAGGATCGAAATGGCGTCGATGCCGGGGCCAGCGCGTTCGCGCTCATCCTTCATACGCAAGAAGGTTTCGACCAGTTCGCGCATCTCGCGATTGCGCTGATCCCATGACTCAACGACGCCATCGCCAGGGATGCCGACGATGACGTCGGACCAACGCTTCAGTCTCCCCCGCTCTTCGAGCGGAAAATCAATCAGAGTAGCAAGCATCAATATGGTCAGCTCCACCGATACTGCGGGAACCCAGTCAAATTCTTCCCCGACCGGCAAGGCGTCCAGCA
>JAENVZ010000130.1 GCA_016650315.1 Alphaproteobacteria bacterium
ATCCGCCCGATCAGCCGCCATCACTGGCAAGGAAAAGGCCGGGTCGGCAATGCAGAGCCTGTCAAAGCTGATCGGGGATACGGCTGGCAGCGTCGATGACAAACTGGGCAGCCAATATGGCGATTACGCCCGCTATGCCGCAGAAGCCATCGCTGGCGCTGCTACGGCACTCGACAAGAAGGACATTGACGATCTGGTCACCGACGCCCGCGAATTCGTCCGCAAAAGTCCGGCGGTTGCAATCGGCACTGCCGCGATTGTCGGCTTCGTGCTGATGCGCCTTGCCAAGTCCGCCAAATCCCCTGAACCCGAAACCGAAGAGGCGTAATCCAGCTACCTGGAATTTCCAGCCAGATCAGGGTGATGACATTTGCACGGACAGGATGACAGCATAGACCAGCCGCAGGACGAACCGATAGGCGATGTCCTGACCCGGCTTGTCGAAAGCGGAAAAAGCTATGCCCAGGCCGAAATCAATCGGCAGAAGATCCGGGCAAGCGAGATAGGTCTGGAATTCTGTATTATTTCAGCCTTGATAGCCGTGGCCGCCTTTCTGACACTCGCATCGATGGTTGCGCTGATCATCGGTATCATTATCGCGTTGACGCCAGTGATGGGAGCGTTGGGCGCGACCTCCGTCGTTGTCGGCGGCGTTCTGGTCTTCGCCTTCCTGCTGCTGCTGCTCGCACGGAGCCGGTTTCGGCGCCTGAGCGGAGAGGACCGTCCATGAAACTGATCCCCCGCAGCAGCACGTATCGACAGGCCGAACGCGACGCGGATACGGCGCGGGAAGATTTTCGACAGTCGCTCCAGATAGCACGCGACCGATTAACGCCCCGCCGGTTAAAGGCTGATGCGGTGCTCAAACTGCATCAGTCGGTATCCACCGCGCGCCATGCAACCATAGCAAAAGCGCGCGCTCACCCCTTCCTTCTTATCGGCCTGTTGTCGGGGATCATCGCATTTTTGTTTCGAAGGCCAATCATGGCACTTTGCCGGACCGCAGGCGTTTCCCTGAACAAAACCGTGCGCAAGGCATCGCAGGCCCGCAAACATTCAGGAGACGATCAATGAACAACGACCTTGAAAACCAACTTAATCGCGCGCGCGAATTTGCCAGCGAAAAAGCTGCCGTCGCATCGGAACAGATCAGGGAACTGAGCGCCAAAGCCAGGAAAAATGCTGTGGTGATAGTCGAAACCTCACACGAAAAGGCCGAAGATATCGCCGACGAAATCTCAACACGCGGCGCAAAAGTCATTCAGGCAAATCCGCTGGCCGTGGTCGCTGGCGGCCTTGCGCTTGGTGCACTGATCGGTGTGCTTTTGCCCAAGACGAAGCAACGGGCCAAGACGGCTTCCACACTGGCAACGGGGTTGCTGGCGGCCAAGGGCATGGGTGCTGCGGCATCCAGCGAGATGGCGAAAACGGCCAGCAGGTTCAAAACCAACGTCCAGAACAGGCTGGACGACATCAACACGGGCACGGTCAAGGCAAAGCTGGGCGAGTTGATCCACACCGAGGCGGCCAAGGAAAAAGTCGGCGATCTGATCGAAAAGGCAAGCGAAGCCGTCAGCTCGGCGGGCAAAAGCGCCGCGGACAGCCTGCGCCGGAAATAACAAGCAACCAATCCTGAATTTTTGGCGGGTTTGGGTCAGGCTCGCTTGGCTACCCGCAAAATCGCTGCTAGCTGACGGGCTTTCCCATGTGAAAGGTCGCCTACGTGAGCAAAATGCATCTCGTTATGGGAGGACGCGTAAGCGATCCCCGAACGCTTGAATTTGAAGATCTGTCCGCGATCGAGTTCGTCGGAGTCTTTCCCGACTATAAAAGCGCTGAAAAGGCATGGCGCGCCGCCGCGCAACGCACCGTGGACGATGCGGAAATGAAATATGTGGTGGTGCATCTGCACCGGTTGCTGGACCCGGAGGCAAATCAGGGCTGATCGTCAACTTGACGGTTTGATTGCAGGTTATCGCTTACCTTTGAACCGCGCATGGACTAGCGGACGCGTCAGCAACAACCCCGCCACGAAACCGCCGATATGCGCACCGATGGCGATCCGTCCTAGGCCGCCAAAACTGACAAGACCGACCATCAACTGAACGATCGTCCAGGCGGCGGCCAACCAGAGGATGCGCACGACATTCCCCGACAAGGGGCCAATCGCCTTTACCTCTCGCTGGCTATACAGCAGCGCATAGGTGCCAAGAATGGCAGAAATGGCGCCGCTTGCGCCAATCATTGGATTATCGGACGCCGGGTTGAACGCAAATTCGGTTGCGGCCGCAGCATAAGCGCCAATAACGAAAAGCAGCAGCAACAGCCTGCCGCCCAACACATTTTCGACAAAGCGCCCGCAAAACAACAGCATCAGCATATTGAACGCCAGATGCATGAACCCTGCGTGCAGGAAAGCAGCCGACAGCGGCGTCAACCAGACCGGGACGCCGCCAGGCACATCAAGCCCGCCTGTAACGCGCAACGGGATAAAGCCGCCAAAGACCGCCGCATAATCCACGCCCCAGACAAAAAGCGACACCAGGAAGGCCGCGACGATGGTCCCGGCCAGCCAATTTGTCACTTTCCCGCCGGGAATATTCACGGGCGCGGTTAGATAAACTCGATTTTGGAAACATAATAACAGCGGTCACCCGACGGCACAGTCACTTCGACCTCGTCATCGACCTTGCGACCGATCAATGCGCGGCCAAGCGGGCTATTATAGCTGATCTTGCCCGATTTGGCGTCCGCCTCCGCCTGCCCTACGATCTGGTAAGTGACCGGCTTTTCATCGTCGTCCAGCAACGTCACGGTCGCGCCAAACACGATCTTGTCACCTGACAGGGACTTTGGATCAATGATCTGGGCACGACTAAGCTTGTCTTCCAGATCCCCGATGGTCGCTTCGACATGACCCTGCCGTTCCTTGGCCGCATGATATTCGGCATTTTCCGAAAGGTCGCCATGGGCGCGGGCTTCCTCAATCGCCTCGACGATTTTCGGCCGTTCCGCCTTTAACAAACGGAGTTGCGCCGTCATTTTTTCGTGCCCTTCGGCGAGCATCGGCATTTTCTCAACGGTCGCCATCTAGCGTTCCTTTGTCATAAATTCTCATCAAGCGGCCCTACCCTGACAGGCCACCGCAGCATGACACAAATTGTCGGAGATCAAGCGTGCGAATGTTCATAATAGGATTGCAGCGCCCGCACTTCAAGGGTGCGTCCACGCAATGCTTCGATCGCTTCGACCGCCGCCACGCTTCCCGCCGCCGTTGTGAAGGAAGGAATTTTCATGGTGAGCGCCGATGCGCGGATCGACTGGCTGTCCTTGAGCGATTGCCAGCCTTCGGTTGTATTGAAGATCAGGTCGATGCCGCCATCCTTGATCTTGTCGACGATATGCGGGCGGCCCTGCGCCACTTTGTTGACCTCTTCAACCCTGATTCCCGCATCGGCAAGGAAACGCGCCGTTCCGCCGGTCGCAACGATAGTAAAGCCCAGCGCAGCGATCTTTCGTACGGCAGGCAGGATCACGGCCTTGTCGCTGTCCTTGACCGAAATGAAGACGTTGCCCGATTGCGGCAAGGTTATGCCCGCCCCAAGCTGCGATTTTGCAAAGGCGGTGGCGAAATTGCTGTCGATGCCCATGACCTCG
>JAENVZ010000131.1 GCA_016650315.1 Alphaproteobacteria bacterium
CAGTGGCGGCCTTAACCCCATCAATGCGGTACGCAAGGCTGCGGGACTGGACAGATTGCGGATATTGCCTGCCGATACAACGCTGGGTCAGGGGACATCGGTGGCCGCGGGCAAATATATCACCCGCCGCACCTATGTGGAATTGATTACCGACGGCCAGGGCTATTCGGCCACGCGCGTCGAATTTCAGATCACGCGTTGGCTTTCACTGCTGTCGAGCATATCGACCATGGGTCGGCAAAGCGCAAATATACGGATATCCAAGGATTATTGAAGCATTACGCTCTTTTGGGCCTGACCCTAGAGCAAGCCGCGCGATATGTGAATCACCCGGCTTGCTCTAAGTTTTGTTGTCGCATCGCTTTTTGCGGAAAACCGGTTCCCACCCTTCGACCAGCTCAGGACAGGCTTTTCCGCGCGATGCTCTAGCCGGGCCTATCGCCGAAGCCGTGCAACGACGGTCACGAAAAAGGCGGTCGACCAGCCGAGCAGCAGCAGCCCATTCACCCCTTCGATGGCACTCACCAGCCGCCATTGCGTTGCCATCGCAGAATCGTCATAGCCGATGGCGGCATAAGTGATGGTTGAAAAATAAACCGCTGTTTCCAGATTGGCGACGGCGTCGAGCGAAAGGTAAAGCCCGGCATATAGCCATATCTCCACACCATGAAGCGCGAACAGGCCAAAGACGACACTCAGGACCTTGATCGCTATGCCCAGGGTGAAATGGTGATGATGTTCTTCCCCTGTGAGGTCGAACTGCAGCTTGCGCGCCAGTGCGGCAATTCCGGTGCCATGCAGCAATACCGTGACGAACACCATGCCCGATGCGACGGCAAGCTGCACCAGCATCGATGGCACATAATCCGTCATCGCGTGCCATGATGCAGATCAGGCGGCCCGAAGGCGGCGCTCATTTGGCGCAGCTTTTTACCTGATAGGGCCATTTGTCACCGTCGGGTTCCAGTAATGTCAGATATTCGCCGATGCGCACCGGATGGTTTTCCAGATGGAAAATATTCTCATCGTCATCCTCGCCCACTACATAGGAAAAAGCCCAGCCACCCTTTTTCCGAATCATATACCCTGATTGATCCGGCTCGTTCGGCCAGAAGCGGCGTACAGTGGCCCGTTCCGGATGTGTGGCGAATTCCTCCGGATCGATCAGGCCCTGCGGTGTCAGCGGCAAGCGCAGCGTATAATTACGGGCTGCCGATCCATTGGGGAATTGCGGCGTGCGGGCCAGTTCAAGGCGTATGGTTGTCCATGTCATGCATTAACATTGGCGCGCATTGCTGCTTCTTGAAATAGGGAGATTTACGGATGTTGACGATTTCACAATCGACCTAACCATACAGCCTCATGGGGAAAAGCGACAAGACAATACGCCGATTCATCTTCTGTCTGCTGTTGCAGGCGGGCATTGCCGCGCTTGTCCTGGTGGTGCCAACACCAGCCCGGACGCTAGCTATATCCCGTATAATCGTATCGCATTAACCGATTGAATCACTGGGTCTTACCCATCGGTTCGACCAGCAATACCCCGTCCCGCACGCTTGTTACTTGCGCACTCGCGCCTTCGGGCATGTCCGGGCCAGAGGCAGGCCACACGCCATCTCCGACCTTTACCCGGCCTTCTCCATGCGCAATGGCTTCCATCACCGTTACTGTTCGCCCGATCATCCGCGCCGCGCGGTCGTTGAGCAACGGATCGCTCGATACGACGGGGTTTTTGAGATACCAGCGTCGTCCGAACCAGGTGATCCCGGCGGAGGCCAGCGCGAATATCAGCAATTGCACGGCAACCGGCCCACCGGCCAGCATGGTGACGATGCCGGTAAAGGCCGCTGCCACCGCTATCCAGATCAGAAATACGCCCGGAAGGACAATCTCGCCAATGCCCAGCACGACGGCCAGGATCAGCCACCACCAATGCGCGTCCAGCTCGATCTGGGTCAGCATGTCCATCGGCATTACTCCGCAGCAGGTTCGAACGGGCCGCGACGGGGTTTGGGTGGCGGCGCTGGCGCAGTGCCGCCCGTTTCAACGCCCAGCGCTTCTCGTGCCAGTGCGCCTATGCCGCCCAACGTACCCATAAGTTGGGTCGCCTCGACGGGAAACAGAATCGTCTTGGCATTGGGTGAGGTTGCGAACTTGCCGATGGCCTCGACATATTTTTGCGCGATGAAATAGTTGATTGCCTGGGAATTGCCGCCCGCGATGGCATCCGACACCATCTGTGTTGCCTTGGCTTCTGCCTCGGCGGAGCGTTCGCGTGCTTCGGCATCGCGGAAGGCGGCTTCGCGCCGGCCCTCGGCTTCCAGAATCTGCGATTGTTTCTGACCCTCGGCGCGCAGGATTTCCGATGCACGCAGGCCTTCGGCTTCCAGAATGTTGGCGCGCTTTTCGCGTTCCGCCTTCATCTGACGGCCCATGGAATTGATAATGTCCTGCGGGGGACGAATATCCTTCACCTCGACACGTGTGATCTTCAGACCCCAGGGAGATGTCGCATCATCGACGACATGCAATAGCCGCGCGTTGATCTCGTCACGTTTCGACAGGGTTTCGTCCAGGTCCATCGACCCCATGACGGTGCGCAAATTGGTCGTCGCCAGGTTCATGATTGCGACAAAAAGTTCCGACACCTCATAGGCGGCCTTGGCCGCGTCGAGCACCTGAAAGAACACCACGGCATCGACGGCGATCATGGCGTTGTCGCGGGTGATGATTTCCTGACTTGGAACATCGACCACCTGTTCCATCATGTTGATCTTGCGGCCGACACGATAGAAAAATGCGGGATAGAAATTGAAACCGGGCCGCGCGACATCCGTAAAGCGCCCAAAATATTCGATCGTGTAATGGTATCCCTGACGGACGATCTTGATACTCGCGGCCAGATAGATGAAGACCAGAATCACGAGAAAAAAGGCAACGGTAGCACCCATTATCTAACTCCCCCTGTTTGGAGAGGGGACTATGGCGGCTAACGACATGACAGGAAAGTGGAATCGGGATGATGGGTGTGATGAAACTGGAATATGCGCGCTCGCTGTTGTTCCTGCCCGCGTCCAATGCCCGGGCGATTGAAAAGGCGCGTGGCCTGTCCAGCGACATGGTGATCCTGGATCTGGAGGATGCGGTTCCCGATGCCGACAAAGACCGGGCGCGCCGTTCCGCCGTCACGGCGATCAGCGAAGGTTTTGGCACGAAGCTGGTTGCCGTGCGCCTGAATATGGCAGGTACGCGCTGGCATCAGGAGGATGTTGCCGCCTTTGCCGGAACAGCCGCTGACTATCTGGTGCTGCCCAAGGTTGAAAGCGCGGCTCAGGCCGAACGGGTCTATCGTGAATGCGGCAGGCCAGTGATCGCCATGATCGAATCGGTTAGGGGCTTGATGGAGGCGCAAGCAATTGCCGCTGCGGCGGGCACGGCGGCGCTGTTTGTCGGCACCAACGACCTGCGTACCGACCTTAAAATGCCAGCGGAGGCGGGCAGGGAAGGACTGGTGACAGCGTTGCAGATGATTGTGATGGCGGCGCGGTTATCGGACAAGGCGGTATTTGACGGCGTTTACAACCGGCTTGACGATGCCGATGGCTTTATGGCGGAATGCAGGGAGGGCCATGCCTTTGGTTTTGACGGCAAGACGCTGATCCACCCCAACCAGATAGCCCCGGCGAACACCGTTTTCGGTCCGTCATTGCCCGATGTGGAAAGCGCCTACCGCCTGATTGCGGCGGCCAGCGGCGGGGCGGAACGGTTTGAAGGGCGAATGATCGAATCCATGCATGTCGCCGCCGCCCGTGCGTTGATTGCCCGCGCCGAGGCGTGCGGCATGGGACATTGATCTTTTTCGCGCCCGCAAAAATATCCCGTCTACCGGACTAGCGCCACGGGGGTTAAATGGTTACATGGACCGCCACGAAACCTCCCGCGAAAGAAAGTGGCGCTTCTCATGGATATCCGCTTAGGCCTCACATTTGATGACGTCCTGCTTCAACCGGGCGCATCCGACGTTCTGCCAAGCCAGGCCGATACGCGCACGCGGGTGACTCAGGAAATCAGCCTTAATATCCCGATTTTATCGTCGGCGATGGACACCGTGACCGAGGCCGACATGGCTATCGTCATGGCGCAACTGGGCGGCCTAGGTGTTCTTCATCGTAATCTTTCCATCACCGAACAGGCCGATGCCGTTCGCGCCGTGAAGCGTTTTGAATCGGGCATGGTCGTCAATCCGATCACCATCGGCCCGGATCAGACGCTGGCGGATGCGCAGGCATTGATGGCGCGGCACCGGATTTCGGGCATTCCCGTTGTCGAAAACAGCGGCAAGCTGGTGGGCATATTGACGCATCGTGACGTGCGTTTCGCCGAAAATCCGAAACAGCCTGTGCGTGAATTGATGACCAATGACAATCTGGCGACGGTTCCGGCCGGTGTCGGTCAGGAGGATGCCCGCCGCCTGTTGCATCAACGGCGGATCGAAAAGCTGCTGGTTGTCGATAACGCCTTTCATTGCATTGGCCTTATCACCGTCAAGGACATGGAAAGGGCGGTGACCTATCCACATGCGACCAAGGACGCTACAGGCCGGCTGCGCGTTGCCGCCGCGACGACTGTGGGCGACGCCGGGCTGGAGCGTACGGAAGCGTTGATCGATGCCGAATGCGACCTCATTGTGGTTGATACCGCGCACGGGCACAGCAAGATGGTCGCCATCGCGGTCGAACGGATCAAGAAAATGTCGAACAGTATCCAGATCATTGCGGGCAATGTCGCCACGGCAGAGGCTGCCCGCGCACTCATTGATGCGGGTGCGGATGGTATAAAGGTCGGCATCGGCCCGGGTTCCATCTGCACCACCCGCGTTGTTGCGGGCGTGGGCGTGCCGCAACTGACTGCCGTTATGGACACGGCGGAGGAAGCGGCGAAATCGGGCATCCCGGTGATCGCCGATGGCGGGCTGCGTACATCGGGCGATGTCGCCAAGGCGTTGGCGGCAGGCGCGGGATCGGTCATGGTAGGATCGTTGCTGGCCGGAACCGAGGAAGCGCCGGGCGAAACTTTCCTGTATCAGGGCCGGGCCTACAAAAGCTATCGCGGCATGGGATCGGTTGGCGCAATGGCGCGCGGTTCGGCCGATCGTTATTTTCAGCAAGACATCAAGGACCAGATGAAGCTGGTTCCCGAAGGCATTGAGGGCCAGGTGCCATTCAAGGGCGCGGCAAAAGATGTCATTCACCAGCTTGTCGGCGGGGTGAAGGCGGCCATGGGTTATACGGGATCGAGGACCATCGAGGAATTGCAACAGCGCGCGCGCTTCATCCAGATCACCAATGCCGGCCTTTCGGAAAGCCACGTCCATGACGTCACCATCACCCGCGAGGCCCCCAATTATCCGACGCGGTGAACCAATGATGCGGCCCCCCATCCGGGGAGGCCAATGACTCCATCCGCCCGCATCCAGGCCGCGATTGATCTGCTTGATGAGATCATCCGCGCCGCGCGCGATGGCGGTCCTGCTGCCGACACGCTGATCGCCGGCTATTTCAAGACGCGCCGCTATGCCGGATCAAAGGACCGGCGGGCAGTGCGCGATCATGTCTATGCAGCAATCCGGCGTGCGGGAGAATGTCCCCGGAACGGTCGGGCCGCAATGATAGGAGTCGCTTGGGAGAATCCCGAAGTCGCCGCGCTTTTCGACGGATCGGCGCATGGTCCTGCGCCCATCACCGCTGGCGAACCCGCTGCACCGGCCAGCGCCGTACCATTATGGCTACAGCCCCTTCTCGCCGATCTGATGGATGCGCAAGAGCAGGAGGCGCTTCTGGAGCGCGCGCCGCTCGACCTTCGGGTCAACGGGTTGAGGGCGGATCGTGATGCCATTCTTGCACAACTGCCCGAGGGCGCGCCTACCCGCCTGTCACCTGATGGTATCCGTTTACCCGAAGGTTGGCCGATCGCACAAACTGACCTTTGGACAGACGGCCTTGTGGAAGTGCAGGATGAAGGCAGCCAGATTATCGCCCGTCTCTGTGACGCACGCCCGGGTCAGACCGTCATTGATCTGTGTGCAGGTGCGGGCGGAAAGACGCTGGCGCTCGCTGCGGATATGCAGGCGCAGGGTCGGCTGATTGCGGCAGATACGATTCGCAATCGTCTTGAACGTCTTGCACCCCGCGCGGCGCGGGCAGGCGCTGCTTATATTGAATCGCGTCTGCTGGATCAGGGGCATGAGGATCGCTCACTATCAGCATTGGCGGCTATGGCCGATTGCGTGCTGATCGACGCGCCCTGTTCGGGGACGGGGACCTGGCGGCGCAACCCGGAAGCGCGCTGGCGCCTGACCCCGGCACGGCTCGAACGGCTGCTTGCAGAGCAGGCCCGGATCATGGATATTGGTGCTGAACTGGCGGCAAAGGGTGGAACCATGGTGTATGCGGTATGCTCCCTGCTCGACCGCGAAGGCCGTGATCAGGTGGACGCATTTCTCGGTCGGCATCCCGACTGGGAGTGTGATCTTTCAGGCGATATGCCCGGTCGTCGCCGGGGGCAGGGCATTATGCTTTCGCCTGCTCATGACGGAACCGACGGCTTTTTCTTCACACGGATGAAAAAGTCATGATAAAAGGCCCAAAATCAGGTCCGGTCAAAACGACCGAAACACTGTTGGAGAAGATTATGCGTTTTACCCCTGCTTCTGTTGCCCTGGCTCTGGCGCTTGCGACGGTATCGAGTGCTGGAAATGGGCAGAAGCCAGATATGCAAATCGATCCACTGTCTGCCGCATGGGTGCAAAAAGGTGAAGCCGCGCAAAAGCTTGGCCAAATGCAGAATGCGATTGACGCTTATGAAACAGCGCTTGCCGTCGATCCACGCAACCGCGCGGCGTTCAGGGCATTGGGAGAAGTGGCGCGTATCCAGGGCCTGACGGGCAAATCGATCCGCTTCTATCGTGAAGCGCTGTTGATTGATCCAACGGACCTCAATGCGCTTGGCGGGCAAGGCGAAGCGATGGTCGACAAGGGCGCCCTTGAAAAGGCGAAGGAAAATCTGGCCAAGATGAAAACGATCTGCCGTTCGACCTGTGGCGAAGTCGTCGTGCTGGCCGCTGCGATTGAAAAAGGCAGCGCCGCGACTCAACTTACCGCCAAGGATATATCATCGCCGCCCGCCGTTACCGCTGCGCCCAAGGCGGAAAAACCCTGATAACGAATTTATACGGCGCTACCCAGCGCCTGCGCGACTTTCACGAATTCCGCAACGCTTACTGTTTCGGCACGTCGTTGAGGATCGATCCCAATCGCGTCCAGCGCTGCCAATGCGCCCGGAACTGTCTTTAGGCTTTGCCGCAGCATTTTGCGCCGCTGTCCAAAGGCTGCGGCGGTTAGCTGTTCAAGCAGTTTGGGCGTGACGCCTTCAGGCGCGTCTGTGGGTTGGATATGGACCACTGCGGACATGACCTTGGGCGGTGGAGTGAAGGCGGAACGGTGGACTTTCATCGCCAGTTTTGCACTAGCTCGCCACTGGGCCAGCACCGATAGCCTGCCATAATGTTCCGTGTCCGTTTGCGCGACGATCCGTTCGGCCACTTCATGCTGGAACATCAGGGTCAATGACGCCCACCATGGTCGCCATTGTGTCGTTGTCAACCATCCCACCAGCAATGCCGTGCCGACATTA
>JAENVZ010000132.1 GCA_016650315.1 Alphaproteobacteria bacterium
CATCACGGCGCCCATGGCAGAACTCCTGTCATTAGAATTTGATGATTTGGGTTGACTCACTTCCGTTCGTGTCGAGCCCTTCGACTGCCTGCAAGGCAGGCGCTCAGGATAAACTTCAGCCTTTGGCTGAAGTCGAGACACCTTTGCACCAAGCCAGCATCCCTCGACTTCGCTCGGGACGAACGGGTTAATCTAAAATCATCATGCTTTAACGTGTGCGCCGCCGCTGCCATTCGATTGCCACGTTGGCGAAAGGAACGGGGAGCGGCGGCGTTCATGACTTAATAGCGCAACCGCACGCCAGCATAGGCCGCGCGGCCCGTCGTGCCATAGTTGAACACGGTCGCATAGCGTTCATCGAACAGGTTTTCGACGCGGCCGTAGAGTTCAACATTGGTCATGATCGGGATACTGGCGCGAAGGTCGACCAGCACATAGCCCTGTAATTTGCGACTGTTGCTTGCATTGTCGAACCGCGATCCCACATGGCTGACGGTCGTACCGGTCGACAGGCCGAAGGGCCAGCGATAGTCAATCGAAGCATTGATACTGTGACGTGGCCGCCGCGCCAGATCCAGTCTGGTGTCGCGGTTTTCGGCATCCGTCCATGTGTAGTTGGCGTTGAAATGCAGCGCCTCTGTGGGATTGAGCGCAAGGCCGACCTCAACACCCTTTGCACGGGTGCGGCGGATATTGTCATAGGTGCCATAGGGACGGTTATCGCAAATCGGGTCTGTGCTGCCAAAGCAGGACACGAAATCGATCTGGTTCTTGCTGTCTCTATGAAACCATGTCGCGCCCAACTCGATTGCGCCGTCAAGCAGCTTTTGCGTGACGCCAGCATCCCAGCTTTTCGACGTTTCGGGCGCAAGCATCTCATTGCCGTAGTCGCCGAAGAGTTGATAAAGCGAAGGCGCCTTGAACCCTTCGCCATAGCTGGCGCGCAGCGTGGTTGCGCCGCTATTGGGGCTATAGACGGCGTTGGCAGCGAAGGTTGTTTCCCCGCCGAACCGCTGATGATTGTCATGGCGGACCCCGGCGGTCGCGGTGAAGCCAGTGACGGGCGTGACGCTCAATTGGCCGTAAAAGCTGTCGATGTTGGTCCGGGCATTGCTCGGAAAACCGAAATAGGCCGTATGCAAGCGAGAGCTTTCCGTTTCCGCGCCAAAGACGGCCTGCACCCTGTCGCTGATGTCGGCTATGCCCTGATATTCGAAGCGCTGATTTTCTCCATTGGCGGTAAAATTCGCATCGGGACTGCTGTCCGGATCGAAATTGGCGCGCTTCACATCGGTATAGGCAAAGGCGAAACGATTGCGGAAACGGCCATTAAAGAGCGACAGATTGACGCCTGAATAGCCGACAAACTGCTTTGTTTTCGAATATTCATTCGTATCGGCGAAGCTGTAGAACGGTGCCGGAAAGCCATCCAGATCATTCTTGCCGTCCGAATACCAGCCGCGCAGGTCAACCGACAGCACGTCCGACAGGGTGATGACGAACTTCGCATTCGCGCCGAAATTGCGATAGCCGTCCGGTTCAGTGCCACCGCTGAAGCTGGAAATGCCATCGGTACGGAAATAACCCGCGCCGATGCTCCCCGCCACCGGGCCGAACTTGCCAGAAACATTACCCACAACCTGCGCTGTATCGCGATAGCCATATTCGGCGCGGGCGTTGGCGGTCAGTGTATCGCTCGGTTCCTTCGTAATCATGTTGACGACGCCGCCAATGGCCTGGCTGCCCCACAGAACCGACTGGGATCCGCGCACCACCTCGATCCGGGCGATGTTGCCGGTCAGCAGGTTGCCGAAATCGAAACCGCCGCCGGGTGAGGCGGGGTCGTTGATCTTGACGCCGTCGATCAATGCTGCGGTCTGTTCGCTGTCTGCCCCGCGGATAAAGATGGAAGAGAAGCCGCCAATGCCGCCGTTGCGGGCAAAGCTGATGCCGGGAACTTTGGCGAGCAGGTCGACCACTGCAACGGATTGCTGCGTGATAATCTCATCCTCGGTAATAACCGTAATGGACTGGCCGATTTGCGACAGGGGCCGCGAATCGCGTGTTGCGGTAACGACGATCTGGTCACCTTCTTCCGCATGGGCGGCAACAGGTGTCAGGACCATGGCGGCAAGTATCAGATATTTTGAAAGGCGCATGATTCCCCCTTTTTCAACAAAAAAGGGCCGCACGAAGGCTTGCTATGCACGAAAAACGATTCCCCGCGCACGACCCAACGAACGTCGTCACGCGAGGAAATCCTCGATCGCCCGGCACACCCCGTCCGCACGA
>JAENVZ010000133.1 GCA_016650315.1 Alphaproteobacteria bacterium
GCCGCACTCGCCAACATGCCCTCAACCACCGCCGACGATAGCCCGCGCCGCCCGACCCGTTGCACGCATCGCACGCGCGGGTCCATCAGCGCGAATTCGCGCACCCGCGCCGCCGACCCGTCGGGCGAACTGTCATCGACGAAGATCACTTCCCAGACATAGTCGCGCAACGCCTCGGCCAGCCGCTCCAGCAACGGGGCGACGTTGTCCGCTTCGTTAAATACAGGCACGATCACCCCGACCTGCAATGCGCGTGTACCAGCCTGCATATATTCCCCTGATGCTTCAGCAGTCGCCTGCTAGAACATCAGGAGGCGCAATGGAAGATCAGGCCGCAACGGCAATGGGACGCAGGCGGACACGGGATAACCAGCGCCGCGCCGGATTTTCGAACCAGAAGTAGGAAATATACGCCAGCGGCAGGACCAGCAGACCGCATATCGTAATCGCCGCATTGCCACTATATCCGGCACTCGTTAGCACGGGGAAGCCCACCGTCCGCACCAGCGGGTGCAGCATGTAGATGCCATAAGTCAGCGTCCCCAACGGCGCGACCAGAGTGAGCAAGGATCGCGATTTCCCGCCCTGATCCGCCGCCAACGCCACGGCCGCAATGGCATAGGTCAGCGCGACCATCGCGCCGCGCCCTGCCTGCGCCAGCACGCCGCCTGCAAACAACAGCATCAGCGCAACCAGAACAGCGTCTGCAAAGGGCAGCCTTCCCAGTTCATGCCGATAGGCCCAAAGGCTCATCCCGAACAGGAACCCCGGAATTGCCCGCACCACGCCCAGATCATAGCTCAACTTGTGCCAGGGCAGATCTCCCGGCAACCACGGTTCCGCCATCCCCAACACGGCAATACAGGCCAGCGCCACAAGGCCGGGCAGCGCGCGGTGCACGCCCATCATCCTGAGCAATAGTGGAAACAACAGGTAAACCGTCATTTCCGCGCCGATCGACCAACTGACATGATTGAAACTGTGGCTGTTGCAAAGTCCGTGGGCATTCAGGAACAGCAACTGCGGCAGGGCGCATTCGGGCTGATATTTCCGTATTTCCCAGAAATCATAACCGGCACGCAGCGCCAGAAATCCGGCCAGAAAATAAAACAGGAACGTCGCATAATGCAGCGGTGCCAGCCGCGCGAACCGTCGCTTCAGAAAGGCTCGATAATCCAGCCTGTCCTCATAGACGAAGGTGATGACGATGCCTGAAATGATGAAGAACAGATCGACCGCAAAGGTCATGTTGCCGAACTGCGTCATCTTCCACCCCGGCCCCGACGCGAACGTCCACTGGTTGCGGAAATGATAGACGACCACCATGACGGCAGCGAGGAATCGCAGGGAATCAAGGCGGAGAAAACGGTCGCTCTCGCTTTTCAAACGGGGGAAGCCGGTACGCATCAATCCGTCATCGCCGGGGCGGCTTTGCGCATGTTGATCCGGTCCGCCATCCTGCCGATCAAACGGCGTGGTCGAATGGCGTGCACCGCCATACCCGCCGCCATTGCGACCGCTACGATCAGCGGCGCATTGTCGACATTCAACTGAAACTTCATCACATGCACTGGCAGGACGTGGATCAGGTAGATCGTGAAACTGGCCGCGGCAACGGCATTGATCGCCTTGGCCAACAGGGGTGGCAGCGAAATGCGCGGCACATAGAGCAGGGCGATGATTGTCACCAGCAACCAGACCAGCCGATATTGCCCGACGCTCGCATAATCCCAACCGCCCAGTGCCGGAACCGCGACATGCAGCGCCGTAAATCCAAACGCCACCACAAGCGCCACCGCCTTGCGCCCCGGCGTCCTTGCAAAGAACAGCAGCCATCCGCACGCGATCAGCGGCAATACAGCATCCGGCGTCATGCTCTGCAGGCGGTCATGATGGAAAATCGCAAACGCCGCCGCCTTCAACGCCACTGTGCCGCCCAGCAACCATAGCCCGAAAACATAAGGGTCGGATGCAGCCGCTTGTCGAACCGGCGCCATACGGAACAACAGCGCCAGCAAGATCATGCACTGAAACAGCGCCTCCATGAACCAGTAAGGCGTCAGGAAGGATTGGAACCGCCCCTCGAAATTGCTGACTAACAGGAAGGAACTGGCCGAAACATCCTTGTAGAACAGGGCATAGGCCCACAGGATGAGGCAATAGGGCAATATGATCCGCCGAATGACGGACAGCAGGACATCGAACGACTGGCCGCCGGTCAGCCTGCCGAAATTGAACCGCGCCAGATTGAAACCGACAAGCAGCATCAACACGTCCGCCCCGCCCGCCACATGCCAGCCACTGTCCGCGCTCGCATGGTTGGCGACAACCCCCGTGATCGCCACCGCCCGAAGCAGCATTTCCGAATCATAGGGTTTGAGCGCCTTTGCCGTCGCCGCTGCCTGAGGCGTCAGCGCATCGATTTGCGCCACCGTCAGATTTTCCCAACCTTCGGGCAGATACCCCAGCCGCTGATCCAGCGCGCTCGCCACCGCGACATAGGACAGGCTGTCCCCCTCCAGTGTCACGAAACTGTCGCTGGCGGCAACCTCCGGTCGATGGAGCAGCGCCCCGAACGTCTCAGCGATGCTTTCGCCCTCAGCCATCGGGACCGCCGCCTGTCGCCGCGCCAGTGCCGCCTGCAAAATCCTCTGATAATCGGTTTTGCCCGACGAAAGCCTTGGCAAGGCCCGCATCACAGCGACATCGAACAACGCGGCAGGCAGTTCGAATTCCCGCGCCAATTCTGGCCCCATTGCACCGCCATCCATATCGCCCTGACAGGCAATGGCGATCAGGTCATCATTGCCCGCAACCGCCGCCGTCACGCCCCTGCGCGCCAGCGCCGCCTCCACCTCATCCAGGCTGATGCGCAGGCCGAAGGGTTTGCAGAACCGGCTTTTGCGGCCGACGATGCGGTAAAGATCCCCCCGCCGCTCCGCCAGATCGCCTGTCGCCAGCGCCTCGACCTCTTGCCCCTTGGCCAGATCGTCCCGGTCAAAGGCATAGCCCATCATCACATTGGGACCGCGATAGACAAGCTCGCCGGTCACACCATCGCCAGCAAGCGTCCGACCATCTTCATCCAGCAACGCAAATGCACCATCCGGTACGGGCACGCCGATACAATCCGCATGCTCCAGCAATCGCTCGGGCGGCAGATACGCCATGCGCGGCGCAGCCTCGGTCTGGCCGTACATGACGAACATGCGGCGGCCGCTGCCAAGCGCCCATGCCCCATAACGCCGCGCCACATCAGGCGAAAGCCGCCCGCCCGCCTGTGTCACGGTACGCAAACTGGGCAGCTCCATATCAGCAAAGCCCACAGCATCGAGCAACTCGAAACTATGCGGCACCCCGGCAAGGCTGGTTGCCCCCTCGCGCCGGAAAATATCCCAGAAGACAGGATCGGTCAGGCTCCGCTCCGTCATAATGACGGCGGACCCACATGCCAGATGCGAATGCAGCACCGACAAGCCATAGCTGTAATATAGCGGCAACGTCGTGATCGCCCGCTCGCCGGGTTGCAGTTCCAGATAGTCCGCGATTGATCGCGCATTTGCATCGATGGCGCCCGCCGACAACCGCACCAGCTTGGTCGCCCCCGTCGATCCCGATGTCGACAGGCACAGTGCCAGATCAGGATGCACGGGTTCTGCGCCAGCTGAAAGAACAATGCCGCCCGAAGCGGGAACGCATATATCCGGTCGATAGCGCTCAATCAGATGTCGGCCTTTGCCCGTCAAATCGTCGCCCGTCAGCAAGACCGCATGCCCGGCCCGCAACGCGCCCATATATCGAACCACGCTGGCCATATCGTTGCGCATTTGCAGCAGCACCAGCCGCTTGCCTGCTCCGGCAAAGCCCAGATGTTCCGCCGCGAACCCATCCGCCCGGCCCGCCAGATCGGCATAGGAC
>JAENVZ010000134.1 GCA_016650315.1 Alphaproteobacteria bacterium
CCGACACCCAGCTCGACCGCTACGCCCGCCACATCATCCTGAAGGAAATTGGCGGCACGGGTCAGGCAAAGCTCCTGCAAAGCCACATCGCCATCATTGGTGCCGGCGGCATCGGCAGCCCCGCGATCCAGTATCTCGCCGCAGCGGGCGTCGGCATCCTCACCGTCATCGACGATGACGAAGTCGCTCTCTCCAACCTGCAACGCCAAACCCTCTTCACCACCGCCGACATTGGCCGCCCAAAGGTGCAGGCCGCAAAGGACGCCATCGCCCGCCTGACCCCGGACGCCACGATCATCCCCGTCACCCGGCGTATCACCGCGCAAAACGCGCAAAGCCTTCTCGCCGGAACAGACGCCATCCTCGATGGCTGCGACAATTTCGAAACCCGCCTGGCCGTCTCCGACGCCGCCACTGCCCTTAAAATCCCGCTCATCTCTGCCGCCGTGGGTCAGTTCGAAGGGCAGCTTGCCGTCTATCGCGGCTGGGAAGCGGACAAGCCTTGCTATCGCTGCCTTGTCGGCAACGCGCCCGACCGGCCCGATATGAATTGCGCGGATCAAGGCGTCATCGGCGCATTGACCGGCATCATCGGCAGCATGGCCGCGCTGGAGGCCATCCGCGCCCTCGTCCCCTTTGGCGAGGACAGCGCGGGCAAGCTGCTGATCGCCGACCTCATGTCCCTGCGTTTCCGCACGCTCACCCTGCCCAAGGACCCCGGATGCCCGGTATGCGCACCCTGAAGATCGTCATCCTCACCCCCGATCCCGAACGCTTTCGCGGCGCGCTCACCCTCGCCGCCGCACAAGCCGCGCTGGGCGCGCACGTCACGATCTTCTGCCAACTCGAAGCCGCCGCCCTCCTCCGCCGCCCCTTCACCGCGCCCAATGACGCCGCGCATCAGGCGGCGGGCCTCCCCACGCTCGACGACCTCATGTCCGACGCCGCAGGCCTGGGCGTCCGCTTCATCGCCTGCCAAAGCGGCATGGAGCTATGCGGCATCAACGCCAACGACCTTTCCCTCCACACGAGCACCGGCGGCCCGGTGAGTTTCCTGCAGTCGGTGGGGGACGGGGATCGGTTGGTGATGGTTTGAAAGTTTCTAGGTGTTTAGGCCGCACCTTTGACTCCGATTTCTCGCGCTGCGGCCATTGCAATTTCAAACGAACGTTTACGGGCATCTTGATCGTAGATCATGCCGCTTACGATCACCTCATCTACACCCGTTTTTTCGAAAAATGCCTGTAGATCCCGAGCCACATCTTTCTTGATCCCGATGCTGGATGCGCGCAGCATGCTGGCCAGCATCGCCTGCGCCTGGGGTGGCAATGCCTCCCGATAACCCGCCACTGGTGGCGGCAATTGCCCCGGCGTTCCCGTACGAAGCGCAACAAAGCTCTGTTGCATGGATGTAGCGATCAGCGCGGCTTCTTCGCGCGTGTCGGCCGCGAAAATGTTGAATCCTGCCATCGCATAGGATTGCGCCAACTGCGCCGAAGGACGAAAATCGCGGCGATAGATGGCCAGCGCTTCATCCAGTGCATCAGGTGCAAAATGTGAGGCGAAGGCAAAGGGCAGGCCCAATGCCGCCGCCAGTTGGGCGCCATAGAGGCTTGATCCCAGAATCCACAGCGGAACGTCAGCACCCGCCCCCGGCGTCGCTGTGAACCCCAACCGTTCATCGCCCGCAAAATAGGCCTGCAACTCCATCACGTCGCGCGGAAACTGGTCCGGGCCACCGGCCAGGTTACGTCGCATTGCCTGCGCCACGCGACCATCCGATCCCGGCGCGCGTCCCAGACCCAGATCGATACGTCCAGGGAATAAGGCCGCCAGCGTCCCGAATTGTTCGGCAATCGCCAATGGCGCATGATTGGGCAGCATGATCCCGCCTGCCCCGATTCGGATCGTTCGCGTTGCGGCCCCGACATGCGCCAGCACCACGGAAGTCGCCGCCGATGCAATACCCGGCATACCATGGTGCTCTGCGGTCCAGTAACGGTGATAGCCCAGGCGTTCGGCATGGCCAGCCAGATCGGCAGCGCGCATCAAGGCCGTGGACACGTCGCTACCCATTGTTACAGGGACGAGATCGAGAAGTGATAACCGGGTCATTCAGGCTATGTGGGCATAAGTCGGCATTATGCCAACGTCTTTTCCGGTTTTCATGTGAAGCAATCGCTCAACAGACAGCATTTCGCTGCAAATATCCGGGGCACCCTCCAACCGACATGGACGAATATTGGGCTGTATCCGCTATGCCCCGACACGCTGCCGATAGGTAACATTCACCCGATCGGACAGGATCAGATACGGCAGCCAGATCGCAGCGCTGATCAGCACTTTCTTCAGATTGCCCTCCAACATGCCAAGCAAGGCGAGTTCAACCGTTTGCGGCACACCGGGAACATGCGCCACCAATTGTGCGATGCTGAGCTGTGCAAGCAGGTCCATACCCCACACCAACACCAGGAAGCGTGGGAAGAAAGGCGCCAACCGGATCGCAAGCACAAACGCAAAGACATACAGGCTCGACATGATCACCACATCGGCGACCATGATGTGGAACAGGGCAAAGAACCATCCGGGCGCGTGGCTGCCCAGCGCCGGGATGGACGTCAGAAATTCCACCGTGCGCACCGGCACGTTGAGCAACATGCCGATCAGCAGCGAGGCCATCAGCCCGGTCGCGCCAAATGCGGGCAACGCGCGCGCCTCCAGACAATTGATCTTGCGCCACCGGCCATAGCGGGCCAGGCGGATGGCCGGCTGAGCATGAATCTGGTTGGGAGAAAACAGGCGAAGGCCAAAGAACAGCGTGGCGACCGGCGCCATGACAACTGCTGCGTAAGGCAAGATATTGCCGACAGCGGAAACACCAAAATCAAAGTGCGTCGCGGCAAAGGCCAGTCGCAATCCGCAGGCGCTGCTGATCAGGATGATCCACCAGATGGCG
>JAENVZ010000135.1 GCA_016650315.1 Alphaproteobacteria bacterium
GCGATGACCGCGCTTAGTCGTCACTCTTGCGGCGGGGAAACAGGCTGATCCGGTGCTGCTGGGAGCTGCTCACCCGATCCGGGCTTCTGGTTTTACAGGTCCTGCCCGGACATGTCGGGGAAAATCGTTGCATTCGGCGGCGCGGGGTTGGCAAGCCCGGGGGCTGGATTGACCGCATTGCTGTGCCTGCCATGCAGTGCATCGATTTCGGCCTGACGATTCTGCAAATACGCCTCACGCATGGTTGCATAAGGATCAGTGCTTTCCTCACGCACCTTTCGCAACCGCTCGTCATATTCAGCGCGCTCGTCGAGTCCTCTGACGATGACGGTCGAAATGGCATAGGCAGGTTGATCGAACGGTTTGCCTACTGCCCACGGCAGAACAAGAAGATCCACCCAGCGCCCGAAGAGGTCGCGCACGGTTGTCGGCCCAATCACGGGCAGAAACAGGAAGGGGCCGGGTTTCACGCCATAATAGCCCAAGGTATAGGCGAAGCCGTTCGGACGGCGCGGCAGCTTGAAAGGGCGCTTCTTGGCGACATCGACCAGCCCGGCAACGCCGATCGTGGAATTGACCGTGAAGCGGCCCAGTGTCTCCGCCGCCTTGCCCGGCTTGATCTGCAACAGGTAGTTCAGAAAAACCACTGGCTCCTGAAGGTTGTTGAGGAAGTTGCGCAAGCCACTGCGGACCTCGCCGGGCACAGTGCGCTTATAGGTCAGCGCAGCGGGGCCGACGATGGCCTTATCGACTGTCTGGATGGTCTCGAAGGATTTTGCATTGACGGACTGCAACGGATCGCCAGGAGGGGCGGGCGGGCGGGCCGTCACGACGATTGCATTGGGATCCATTGGATTGGTGGCGGAGTCGGGCGCGGGGTTCGGCAGGTCCGCCGGTGGTGTCGATTCAGCCGGTGTCGCGTGCAGTGGTGGCTCTGCTGCTACAGTCGATGCGGTCGATGCCGGAACCTCATGATCGCTCACAGTTGGCGCGCCCACGGGCGCGGACACTTCAGGCGGCATGCCGTCCGAATTTGCCGGCGCTCCGACCAGTAACATTGCAGTGGCAAATGCCGGAATGCTCAATCGCCTGTCCTTTCTGCTGACCCTCGCCACCTCGGTGGACAATCCCCATTACGTGCGCTGACTTACACCTGCAACACTCTCGTATAATATCTGCAACCGCCTGCGCTTGATCTGGCCCTCCTTACCAAAGCGGGCGGATCGCCGCATGGGGCTGGAACACCGCGCGGGGGAGGCGTATGGTGAGTCGCAAGGCCGCCAGCATGACGACGGGGCCTCTTGTCAGGCATATTCCGCCATGCTGCGCGCGTTACGCCAACGCCAGCAGGAGAGTTCGCCATGTCCATTGCACCTAAATTGCGCCAATATCTGGACGACCAGAATGTCGAATATGATGTTATCGCGCATGTGCCCACCCATTCGGCGCTGCAAAGCGCGCTTGCCTCCCACGTCCCGGCAGCGCAAATCGCCAAGGGCGTGCTGCTGGACACGGATGAGGGTTATCTGCTTGCCGTGCTCCCCGCCAATCACAAGATCATGCTGGCAGACCTGACCGCCGAATTCGGCCACAGGCCGCAACTTGTACCAGAGGAGGCGCTTGACCGGATCTTTCCCGATTGCGCGATGGGCGCAGTGCCGCCTATGGGGCCGGGATATGATGTGCCGATGATTGTCGATGACAGCCTTGACCAACAGACGGACATCTATCTGGAAGCAGGCGATCATGAGTCGCTGATTCACCTGACGCATGATGAGTTCGCACGGCTGACCAGCAAGGCGCGGCACGCGCAGTTCAGCGCGCATGAAGCCTTGTTGCATTGATACGAGTATGAGACGAGTGCTTTTGTCGCACTGGCTTATATGATAGGGCGCGTGACCATGAACGACATGACCCAGACGCCCGAAATGCTCATATCCAACATGGGACAGCGCGCGCGCAAGGCGGCGGCCGTGCTCGCCGGAGCCAGCGACGCGCAAAAGGCACAGGCCCTGCGCGCGGCTGCTCAGGCATTGCGCGATGCCGAGCGGACAATCATCGCCGCCAATGCCCGCGACATGGAAAACGGAGCGATGAACGGCCTGTCGCCTGCCTTGCTCGACCGGTTGAAGCTGGACAGCGGGCGGGTTGCCGGGATTGCCGCAGCGGTCGAGGCGGTCGCCGACCTGACCGATCCGGTGGGCGCGGTAATCGACGAGAGTACACGGCCCAATGGCATGGTGTTGCAACGCGTGCGGGTACCGCTGGGCGTGATCGGTATTATTTACGAGAGCCGACCCAATGTGACGGCGGATGCAGCCGCGCTGTGCCTGCGTTCGGGCAATGCCGTGATCCTGCGCGGGGGCAGCGAGGCGATGGACAGCAATCGCGCTATCCATGCCGCGATGGCGGAAGGGATCAAGGCCGCTGGCCTGCCCACCGACGCGGTGCAGCTAGTGCCCGTCACCGACCGGGCGGCGGTGGGGGCGATGTTGAAGGCGGCGGGCCTGATCGACATCATCATTCCGCGCGGGGGCAAGAGCCTGGTCGCGCGGGTGCAGGAAGAAGCGCGGGTGCCGGTGCTGGCGCATCTCGATGGCATTTGCCACACCTATATCCACAGTGCGGCGGCCCCGGACATGGCGCGAGATGTCGCGCTCAATGCCAAGATGCGGCGGACGGGGATTTGCGGGGCGATGGAAACGCTGCTGATCGACAAGGATTTTGCCGATCCCCGGCCCATCATCAGCGCGCTGATTGATGCCGGATGCGAAGTGCGCGGGGATGAAGGCGTACGGGCGCTCGATAGACTGTCTCTTATACACATCTCCGA
>JAENVZ010000136.1 GCA_016650315.1 Alphaproteobacteria bacterium
GATTCGATCGGTCTCGGCAGAAGCGAGGGATAATGCGCCGCATCGTCCGCCGCGCACCCGGTCATGAACAGGCCAAGGGACAGGGTGGCAAAGGCGAGGGGGATGAGGCGCTTCATGGTCCATGGCTCTATGCGGTGGAGAAGCAGTGCGCAACGCACTTGCGTCCCGGCAAAGACGCCTCTATGGCCTCGCTTCCCGCGCACCCGTAGCTCAGCTGGATAGAGCATCAGACTACGAATCTGAGGGTCGGGCGTTCGAATCGCTCCGGGCGCACCATTTTCTCCCAAATAGGACATGCCTGATCGTCTGAATTCAGGCGGAACCCTGCTGTGCCGCAACGTCTGCTCTGAAGTCAGTCGTCCAGCGTGAAGCCCAGTTTCAGGTGCACCTGATAATGGCCGACCTTGCCATCGACGATATGGCCCCGCGTTTCGGTGACTTCGAACCATCCGATATGATGTACCGTTTGCGCTGTCCGGCTGACGGCACACTGGATAGCGTCTTCGATGCTGGTTGGACTGCTCCCTACGACATCGATGACCTTGTAGACTGCGTTGGTCATGTTACATCCTCCTCCGTTACTTTATGATGAATCCAACGCCTGAATGCTGTGATCGTTGCATGTGGAGAATGGAATAACTTGCCCTGCGGCAGTTGATCGCTGAAACTCTGGCTGAGGAGATATCAGCCTATGACCATCATCGTCCATCATCTCGAAAACAGCCGTTCGCAGCGGATTTTATGGCTGCTCGAAGAATTGGAGATGCCCTATGAGGTGAAGCGATACGAACGCGACCCGTCAACCATGCGTGCGCCGCCGGAATTGCGCGACGTGCATCCGCTGGGCAGATCGCCGGTCATTGAGGATGGCAAGCTGGTCCTTGCCGAAACTGGCGCCATTGTTGAATATCTGGTGGAAAAGGGGGATGGTCGCCTTGGGCCGCCGCCGCATCGGGACAATGTGCTGTGTTACCGCCAGTTCATCCATTATGCCGAAGGTTCAATAATGCCGCCGCTGCTGACGCTGCTTGTCGTGGGTCGCCTTGGCCTTTTGGGGAAGCCGGCGAAAAAGCCGGTGCAGGCGATGCTGGAGGAACATCTCGACTGGCTTGAATCCGAAATGGCCGAGCGTTCCTTTTTTGCGGGCGAGAGTTTTTCTGCCGCCGACATCATGATGAGCTTTCCGCTGGAGGTGTGCCGCGCTCGTGCAGGCCTTGATGCATCCCGGCCAAAGCTGATGGCATGGCTGGAGAGTATGCACGCACGCCCCGCTTACAAGGCGGCGCTAAAGGCCGGAGGGCCTTATGCCTATGCCTGAAAAATGCCTGATCGGCGCCTTCCTTATTTGCGGCGAACCGTAACGCTTGTGCGACGGGTTTCTCTCGCCTAAATCGCTCCCATGACATCGACAAACGACATCCGCCGCTCCTTTCTCGACTATTTCGCGTCGCAGGGGCATACAGCCGTTGCATCAGCGCCGCTCGTTCCGCACAACGATCCGACACTGATGTTCGTGAACGCCGGCATGGTGCCGTTCAAGAATGTCTTTACCGGCCTTGAAAAGCGCAATTATTCCACGGCGACCTCGTCGCAGAAATGCGTGCGTGCAGGCGGCAAGCATAATGACCTCGACAATGTCGGCTATACCGCGCGTCACCATACGTTCTTTGAAATGCTCGGCAATTTCAGCTTTGGCGATTATTTCAAGGAACAGGCAATCCATCATGCCTGGACGCTGATCACAAAGGAATGGGGAGTCTCGCCTGACCGCCTGACCGTCACTGTCTATCATGATGATGATGAAGCGTTCGGCCACTGGAAGAAAATCGCTGGCCTGCCAGATGAGCGGATCATCCGCATCGCCACATCGGATAATTTCTGGTCGATGGGGGATACTGGTCCCTGCGGCCCCTGTTCGGAAATCTTTTACGACCATGGCGACCATATCCGGGGCGGCCCTCCGGGTTCGCCAGAGGAAGACGGTGATCGCTTCGTCGAGATCTGGAACCTGGTCTTCATGCAATATGACCAGCAACCGGGCGGCGAACGGCTGTCATTGCCAAAGCCCAGCATCGACA
>JAENVZ010000137.1 GCA_016650315.1 Alphaproteobacteria bacterium
GCCCTCAGCTTCGTCGTCTGGGCGCATCACATGTATGTCAGCGGCATGAACCCATATTTCGGGTTCTTCTTCGCGACCTCGACGCTGGTCATCGCCATACCGACCGCGATCAAGGTCTATAACTGGCTGCTGACCCTGTGGCGGGGCGACATCCATCTGCGCGTGCCGATGCTGTTTGCCATCGCCTTCATCTTCACCTTCATTCATGGCGGGCTGACCGGGTTGTTCCTTGGCAATGTCAGCGTCGATGTGCCCTTGAGCGACACCTTCTTCGTGGTCGCGCATTTTCATATGGTGATGGGCGTATCGCCGATCCTCGTCATCTTCGGCGCCATCTATCACTGGTATCCCAAGATTACCGGGCGGATGTGGAACGACATGCTGGGCAAGCTCCATTTCTGGATCACCTTCCTTGGCGTCTACGCTATTTACCTGCCCATGCACTATCTGGGCATATTGGGTGTACCACGCCGTTATTATGCGCTGGGCGAGACGGCCTTCATCCCGAATAGCGTCCATGTTGCGAACGCGGCGATCAGCATTGCAGCCTTCGTTGTCTTCGCCGCGCAATTCCTGTTCTTCTACAATATGATCTGGAGCTATTTCCGGGGTCCCAAGGCCGGTCCCAATCCCTGGGGTGCGGCAAGTCTGGAATGGCAGACGCCCGACACGCCGCCCAAGCACGGCAATTGGGGACCAAAGCTGCCGGTCGTCTATCGCTGGGCCTATGATTATAGCGTTCCGGGCCACAGCCGCGATTTCATTCCCCAGAACGAGCCGCCAGCATGAGCCTCTTTTCCCGCCTTGCCGAAAAAAGCTGGCTGAGCCCCGGCACGGATGGCTATCAGGACCCTGCCGGCTATCGTCCGACGGCGGTGGCCGTGGGCCTCTATATCTATTTCGGGGTGGTGGTCGTCATTTTTTCCCTGATCGTTGCCGCCTATCTGATGCGGATGGGCTTGCACGAGGCGTTGGGGCACGTCAGCGACTGGCGAACCATGCCAGAGCCGCCACTGCTCTGGATCAACACCGGCATCCTTATTGTGAGCAGCCTTGCCTGGGAAACGGCACGGCGGGCCAGCCTTGCAGGGCGGTTCGAAAGGATGCGCGCGGGCACGATAGCGGGTGGCTTTCTGGGTCTGGCTTTCCTGTTGGCTCAACTCCTGCTCTGGCGGCAATATATGGCGGCGGGCTATTATCTGTCGGCCAATCCGGCCAACGCCTTTTTCTATTTCCTGACGGCGGTGCATGGCCTGCATCTGGCGGGCGGCCTTGTTGCCTGCGGTAGTATTGTCGGCGGCAGCGGCGATCCGGGCCGGACGAGCCGCAATGTCCGATTATGCGCAATTTACTGGCATTTTCTGCTGCTGATTTGGGTTTTGCTGGCGGCACTGTTACTATCGACGTGAAAACAAGAAGAGCGGGGTGAGGGCATCATGTCGCAATTGGTGATGAAGGAGAAGGACGACCATAGCCAGGCCGCGCAGGGCGTGCGCGACTTTGCATCCGATTGGTCGGCGGATCAGGAGGTGTTCCGCCATACCCATTGGGGCAAGGCGATGATGTGGATATTCCTGCTCAGCGATACCTTCATTTTCTCCTGCTTTCTCGTTTCCTACATGACGATGCGGTCGTCCGCGACGCTGCCATGGCCGAACGCCAGCGAGGTCTTTGCACTAACCATCGGCGGCCAGTCCATCCCGCTTATCCTCATCGCAATCATGACCTTCGTGCTGATCAGTTCCAGCGGCACGATGGCGATGGCGGTCAATTTTGGCTATCGGTTCGACCGCAGGAAGACGGCGGCTTTGATGTTCGCCACCGCCTTCTTCGGCGCGATGTTCGTCAGCATGCAGGCATTCGAATGGACCAAGCTGATCCATGAGGGCGTTCGGCCCTGGGGCAATCCCTGGGGAGCGCCGCAATTCGGGGCGAGCTTCTTCATGATCACAGGCTTTCACGGCCTGCACGTGTCGGCGGGCGTGATCATGCTGCTCATTGTCGCGTCAAAGGTGCTGCGCGGCCATTATGATCAAAAGGGCGACTATTCGGCGGTCGAGATCGCCGGGCTATACTGGCATTTTGTCGACCTGGTCTGGGTCTTTATTTTCGCCTTTTTCTATCTGTGGTGAAGGGGAGAGGATGCGCATGAACCATAGCACAACGCTCGAGCAGGCACCCGAACAGGCGCCAGAACAGGCAATCGCCCCCGATAGCGGGCAACAGCATCCCATCGGTCTGTACCTGAAAATCTGGGGTTATCTCTTTGTTCTGAGTACCATGTCCTATCTGGTCGATTATTTCCATTTTGTGGGCATTGTTCGCTGGTCACTCATCATCCTGTTCATGCTGCTGAAGGCGGGTCTGATCGTGTCGATCTTCATGCATATGGCCTGGGAACGACTGTCGCTGATCTATGCCATATTGGTGCCGCCGCTGGTGCTGGTGGTGTTGATCGGCATCATGAGCATCGAATCCGACTACGTGTTCTGGACACGGATCATATTTTTCGGCGGCGGGGCCTAGCCATGGACAAAAAGGGGTGGAGGATCGCAGGCGTCACTGTCATCGCGGCGGCCGTAGTGATATTGAGTGGCGGCTGGTTCGCCAACAGACTTGTTCCTGTCACCTATCCCGGCGAACTGGCTTTCAAGCCTGCGGACGACCTTCCCCCGGTTGTCGATCTGGCTTCGGTCCAGCGGAGTTGGCCGGGCCTGATCGAGGTTCCGGGTGAACGGGGCAGGCTGCTTGCCTATGTGCATAATATCGAGCACGCAACACCGCCCACGCCTGTTGCGCCAAGCGTCATCGCGGTGCCTGCGGCACCTGTGGACCTTGGCACGCTGCTCGCCAGCGCCGATGCGGGGGTGGGCAAGGGCAAGGCGCGGGTCTGCACGACCTGTCATAGTTTCGACCGTGGTGGTCCTGACCGTGTTGGCCCCAATTTGTGGGGCATAGTAGGCCGAAAAATTGCCTCGCGTCCCGGCTTTGCCTATTCGCCCGCCATGGCGGCACAGCAGGGTGTATGGACCTATGAACGGATCGACCATTATCTGACATCGCCTGCACGTGCGATTCCGGGCAACAAAATGGCCTTTGCGGGGCTGCGCCGTGCCGAAGACCGCGCTGCCCTTGTCAAATATCTCGGCAGCATGAGTGCAAGCCCACCGCCCTTGCCGCAACCGCTTGCCTCTGCCGCCAGCGAGGGTGTGGGCGCTCCGTAAGGCCCCTCAGAACGTAAAGCGTGTGCTCACCCGGAAATCCCGTCCGGCCAGAGGTGCAAAGTCTTTCAGGAAACTCGCGTGCCGCCGGGCTTCGACGTCAAAGATGTTGTTGGCCGACAGCACCACGCTGGTTCCGTTGTCTGCAAATGGCTTGAAGGACAGCGAGGTATTGACCAGCGTATAGTCGCTCGTCGGTGTTTCATTCAGCGCAATGCGTTTCTGGTCGAAGACATGTTCGATCTCGATCCGGCCCTGAAGCCGTTCGCTCTGCGCTTCCAGCCCGCCCAGAAGACGTAGTGGCGGAATGCGCGGGACTGCGCCAATGCTGATGATATTGGCGTGGATATAATCGCCCAGACCATCAAGGTTAATAGCGTAATCGCCAATCTGGGCGAGCGTGACGGACGCTTCGGCTTCAAATCCGTAATAGCGCGCCTTGCCCTGATAATATTGGAAGACGGGCAGGTCGTCCTCGACCGCACCTGTGCGCACGTCGTAAATATAATTGTCGAACCAGCTATGATAGGCTGACGCGCTGACATGATAGCCTTCGCCCGAACCGTGCAGGGTTGCTTCCAGCCCCCAGTTTTTTTCCAGTTTCAGGTCAGGGTCACCCACCTCGAACGCCTGCGTTCCGGCGTGCGGTCCATTGGCGAACAGTTCTTCGGCCGCCGGTGCGCGCTGGCTATGCGATCCGTTCACGCCGATACGCCAACCATCGGCCAGTGCATAGCTGGCGCCGATTGACCCTGAAACCGCGTTGAATGTCCGGCGATAGGCGGGATTGCCGATGTCCGCGTCGGCAACCGC
>JAENVZ010000138.1 GCA_016650315.1 Alphaproteobacteria bacterium
ATCGGCCAGATCAAGGACCGTGACGACATCGTCGGCAACACCACGCGCGTTAAGGTCGTGAAGAACAAGGTGGCGCCACCATTCAAGCAGGTCGAATTCGACATCATGTATGGCGAAGGCATTTCCAAGATTGGCGAAATCCTCGACCTTGGCGTCAAGGCAGGCATTGTCGAAAAATCCGGCGCCTGGTTCAGCTATGATTCGGTTCGCATCGGCCAGGGCCGTGAAAATGCGAAAACATTTCTGAAAGAAAATACCGAGCTTGCGGAAAAGCTCGAAAAGGCGATCCGTGGCAAGACCGAAAGCGTCGCCGAAGCCTTGATGTCCGGTCCCGATGCGGATGACGAAACCGAATAATTCGTTGGTCACGCGTCAAAACATGAAAAGGTTCGTCGCGCGGGAATTCCAATCCCGACCGACGGACCTTTTGTTTTTTCTGCCCTATCTGGTGATCCATTATGATGGATTGCCAACAAAGTTCGATCGTTCTGTCGCCGCGTGATGCAGATCACAGCAGACCGGATGGAATATGGTAAATATTTGCTTGCGACCCGAGGGGCGGAGAGCTTTGCTCAAAGTCCTGAACTACTGGCCCGGCGGACTGTGTCCGTCGGGCCTTCTTTTTGTGTTTCGTGCTCTGGGCAGACTGTAAAACAAAAAGGGCCCGGGATTGAACCCAGGCCCTTTCAATTTATCTGAACTGATGGATCAGTAGCTGTAGTACATGTCGAATTCGACCGGGGCGGGGGTCATTTCCCAACGCGCGACGTCTTCATATTTCAGTTCGATATAGGATTCGATCTGGTCCCTGGTGAACACATCGCCCTTGAGCAGATAGTCGTTGTCGGCGGCAAGCGATTCCAATGCTTCACGAAGCGATGCGCAAACAGTCGGCACCTGGCTCAGTTCTTCGGGCGGCAGATCGTACAGATTCTTGTCCATGGCTTCGCCCGGATGAATCTTGTTCTGGATGCCGTCCAGGCCCGCCATGGTCAGCGCTGCGTAGCACAGATACGGGTTGGCCATCGCGTCGGGGAAACGAACCTCTACACGCTTTGCCTTTGCACCGGTTCCGTAAGGAATACGGCAAGAGGCCGAACGGTTGCGGGCTGAATAGGCCAGCAGCACAGGGGCTTCATAACCCGGAACCAGCCGCTTGTAGCTGTTGGTTGATGGGTTGGTGAAAGCGTTGAGCGACTTGGCATGCTTGATGATACCACCGATAAAGTACAGACACATGTCGGACAGGCCAGCATAGCCGTTGCCGGCGAACGAAGGCTCCTTGCCGTTCCAGATCGACAGGTGGGTGTGCATGCCAGAACCATTGTCCGCCTTGATCGGCTTGGGCATGAACGTTGCCGTCTTGCCATAGGCCTGAGCGACCATGTGCACGACATATTTGTATATCTGCATGCGGTCGGCGGTCGTGGTGAGCGTACCGTAGGTCAGGCCCAGTTCGTGCTGGGCTGCGGCGACTTCATGGTGGTGCTTGTCGCAGGGCAGTCCCATTTCCAGCATGGTGGAAACCATCTCGCCACGAATGTCCATGCAACTATCGACCGGTGCGACCGGGAAATAGCCGCCCTTGGCACGCGGACGGTGGCCCAGATTGCCGCCTTCATAGGACTTACCGGTGTTGGTCGGCAGTTCAATATCATCAATGGAGTAATAGCTGGACGCATAGGTGCTCTCGAACTTCACATCGTCAAACATGAAGAATTCAGCTTCCGGTCCGATATAGATGGTGTCGCCGATGCCGGTGGTCTTGAGATAGGCCTCGGTGCGCTTGGCGGTCGAACGTGGGTCGCGGGCGTAGAGTTCGCCGGTCGATGGTTCAACGATATCGCAAAACAGGATCATCATAGGTGTTGCGCTGAATGGATCGAAATAGACGGCATTCAGATCAGGTTTCAGGATCATGTCGGATTCATTGATGGCTTTCCAGCCTTCGATCGAGGAGCCGTCGAACATAAAACCATCGCCCAGTTCGTCTTCGCCCACGACAACGGCGCACATGGTCAGATGCTGCCACTTGCCCTTGGGGTCAGTGAAGCGCAGATCGACCCACTCGATTTCTTTTTCTGCGATCATTTTCAGGATGTCTTTGGGCGTATTCGCCATGTTCGCTTACCTTCCTTGTTTTAATTTGAAATTATGCCGTGGTTTTGAAAGCATAAACTTGCGCGGACAGGCCCCTTGTCAAACCCGCGCAATGTAGAATGCGTTGATATCAGATTGCTTCTGAATCCCGTTCGCCGGTGCGGATACGCAGCACGGTTTCAACCGGCACCACAAAAATTTTGCCATCGCCAATACGGCCCGTCTGGGCGGCCGCGGCAATCGCTTCCACCACGCGATCGGCCAGGTCGTCATCGACAACCACTTCCAGCTTCACCTTCGGCAGGAAATCGACGACATATTCAGCGCCGCGATACAGTTCGGTATGCCCCTTCTGCCGACCGAAGCCCTTGGCCTCGGTCACGGTGATGCCGGACACGCCGACTTCGTGAAGCGCTTCCTTGACCTCGTCCAGCTTGAACGGCTTGATGATGGCTTCGATCTTTTTCATTTCGGTCTTCATCCCCCAAATAGCGGAACGCCGACTGCAAGCAGGTTGCAGATTGCGCAAATTTTCAAGACTCGCGCGTGCGGACCGCACGTTCTTGCACAATCAATTAACGTGCCAATTCGCGAATCGCCAGAAAAGCATCGGCAATTTTGGTATCTTTGTCGATTCTGCCCGGATTGAAGGCAGTTCCGGGCATGGCTGCACAATTATTGGGCAGTGCGAAGCGGTTTTTGGTGCAGGGATTTTGTTGCGGCGCAAGGTGGGCGGGGAGACTCGGGCCATCATATTGCGGGGTGCCGACGTGTTTACCATCACCGTTAACGGAAATGCATGATCCTTGTGGCTAACTGATGCTGGTGGACGGGGCCACGGCAGCTCGATTGGGGCGAGCCGATTTTTGAGGTGCCCCGATGCGCGACGACCCGAAATTTCGCGATCTTTCCCGCCTTCTCCGCTTTGATGAGGTGGCTCAGCAATCCACGCCAAACAATGATTCTCGCCTGCTGACCATATTCCGGGTCGGCAAATTGACCACCGACCGGTTCGAAGAACTCTGCCTTATCCGCAATGTCGGCGTCGGGGGCATGCTGGCCCATGTTCATTCGCCGCTGGTCGCGCGTCAACGCGTGCGAATAGAGCTTAGAAACGACCGGAAATTCTGGGGAAATATTCTCTGGATCCAGGAAGGAACCGCCGGAATCGGATTCGACGAGCAGGTGGACATCGAGGACATTCTGGATCGCAGGGTGGGGGCGAAAGACAATCGCCGGTCAACCGGGCCGCGCCTCAATATCGATTGCAGCGCCAAATTGCGGGTGGGAAGCCAGTATTATGGTGTGCGCGTGCATGACCTTGGCCAGAGTGGCGCCGGTGTCAGCTTTTCTGACCCAATACAGAACGGGCAGGATGTGGTCTTGACGCTGGAAGGCTTTCGTCCCGTCCAGGGCACGGTAATCTGGAGCCGCAAAGAACGCGTCGGGATCGCCTTCAATCAATCGATCCCTTTCCATGAATTGACGCGTTGGCTTTTGCAAATGTTCGGCAAGACCTGCATTGAAACCTACGGCGGCAGGAGGTGAGGGGCCATATGCTGTAGCGCGCTGATGGTCCAATTTGTCAAGTGACACTTGACGCACGACATACTCCATCCTATCTGATTGCATGGAAATCGAGAGCATCAGGCATAAGGCGCTCCGCAGCTTTGCCGAGACGGGAAAGGCCAAGGGGTTGCCGAGCAATCTGGTCGGCAGGCTCCGCAATATGCTGGCCTATTTGAGCGCGGTCGAGGCGGCGGAGGAGTTGAAGGCGCCGCCCAATTATGGCGCGCACCAACTTAGCGGCGACCGCGAGGGAGTCTGGTCACTGACCGTGACGAAAAACTGGCGAATGACGTTCCGCATCAACAACGCCTTCGCCA
>JAENVZ010000139.1 GCA_016650315.1 Alphaproteobacteria bacterium
AAATAAGGCCCGCAGCCATTTGCCCGCGCTCCAACATCAGCACGACCTCCAGGCTGAAGGCTGAAAACGTCGTAAAACCGCCTAGCACGCCGACTGCGACTATCAGCCGGATTTGCTCGCCTCCATCAACGAAACGCGCCAATATCCCGACCAGCAGACCCATGGCAAGTCCGCCCAGCATATTGGCCGCAAGCGTCCCCCACGGATAGCCGGGACCCATCATATGGGTCATCAGCCGGCCAAGCTGGTAACGACAGGCCGCGCCAACCGCGCCGCCCGCCATGACAAGAAGGGTGTTCTGCATGGGCTAGCCCCTACCGGCTTTTTACGCCCAAGGAAATGGGACTTTTCCTGTCGCCTTCTCGCTTACATATTCCGGCCAATCAGAATGTATAGGCAAGACCCGCTGCGCCCATCCACTGATCCGCGTCACCAGTCTGGGCAACAATGGGGCTATCGGCATATTTGCCAAGCATCCGTCCATAGCTCAACCCTGCACCGATGCTCAGGCCGTGCGTCAGGTCGCCGGTGAGATTTTTTGTCGCAAAGGCGGACAGGCGCACCGTCTTGAACCCGCTTCCTGAAACGGCATAGGCAAGCAATCCGCTGGCCAACGCGCCGTCCGCCGTCACGCCGAAATAGGTCCGCCCATAGCCCTTGCCCACATAATCTGCCGACAGCGCCAGTCCGGCATAGGCCGTCGTGCTGAGCGGCGTGCCATATTCGATGCTGGGCGTAATGACATAACTGTCATGCACATGGCCCATGTCTCGCAAATAGCTGACCCGGAACGACAGATTGTCGTAAGCGCTGGTGATGACGCCGGTTTTGGCGATACCGACCCATCCGCCCAGTTCAAAGGCCTTGTCGATCTTTCCCAAAGCCTTGACCTGTACATCCTTGATCTGGCTGTTGCGGTCGAGGCGAAGATTGGCGACGGGTCCCACTTCAAAATCCCAGCCGCCGTCATCCCCGTCGGGGAGGGCATCCACGAAGAACGTCGTGCCGCGCGTAAAGAAAACGATATTGGCAACCCGCCCGCGTATCAAAGCGGCCGGTGTTGCGACATAATCGTCCGACCCTTCATAGCTGGGCAGATAGGCACCGCCCACAGCGATGGTCAGCGTATCGGCATGAGGATCGACAAGAGGGTCAGCCGATGGTTGCGCGAAGGCCGGCGGGATCGCTATCAGCAATGACGCTGTGGCCCATGCGGGCAGACGAGGCAGAATCATTGCTATTCCTTCAAATTACAGTGCGGGCTACAGGAAGTATTTCATCTGGATTGCGCTCAGATTCGCGCCATCGGCTGCGTCAAATTCGACGGCGTTGAAACGGGGCGGACCAAAATGCAATCGCGGATTGCGCGAAAAACCAATGCCTTCCTTTGGAATCCCCATGAATGTGTCGAGCCGGTCATTGGCATTTTCATCATGCAGTACCGACAGGGCATAAAGACCCGGCGGCACAGCCGTAAATACTATCCCGCTGGGCTTGCTCGCCATAACGGTCAGGTGACGGCGCGCCGGATCTTTCGAACAATCCGGGAAAAATGCAGGATCGCGCGTCAGGCAAAGCTGCAACACGCCCTTGCCCGAACGAAGCCCACCGACCGATACGGTAAGGTCATGCACCGGCACCGCGCCAGGCAAGGTAACCAGCAGCGCCGCACCTGCTATACAGAGTCCCGCTCGCCGCATCATGCCCGCCCTTCTGTTCCAAAACGGCCAAGCCCGCGATCTGTTCCACACACATGATCCCAGAAGCGGAAATAAAGCCCAAAATTACAACTATATTGCTGATGATGCCGCTGATGATGACTGGCGGTAATCAGGAAGTTGCCAGCCGGACCATGCACCAGTGCGCGGGGAAATATTTCCCACCCCATATGGTTGGCGACACCCATGATCGTCATGATGGCCAGCACCGCGCCCAACGCGCCGACATGGATGGGAATGATGAACACCAATGCCGGTATGACTACAGCGCCCGTCACCGCCTCCCAGGGATGAAAGCTCATCGCCGCCCAGGCAGTTGGCGGGCGGCTGGCATGATGGACAGCATGGGCGATATGGAACAGGCGCTGCCCATGCATGGCGCGATGGGTCCAGTAAAACCATGTGTCATGTGCCAACAGATAAAGAAGGATCGACAGCGGCCAATACCAGAGCGGCCAGTCACCAATGTCCATAGTGATGCGCGTCCATCCCCGGTTCTGCCAACCCCAGGCGATGATCCCCGCCGGCAACCCATAAATTGCCGCACTCGCCAGTGACCAGCCGATTTCCCGTCTGATCTGCGCGCCCAGCCCGACATAAAGTCCCCGGTGACGCAGTCGCGTGACCAAAGCAAAGCCGCCACTCGCCAGCACATAGCGGATTGCGACGATCATCGTCATTGCAAGGGCCGAAAGAAGCATCGCGGTCGGAACGGACATGCCTTCCCATAGACCCGTTTCGTCAGGCCGTCATCCGGCATGGCATTGTCGGTTGTCCACAATATAATTCCCATGCCCCCCTTCCCGCCATCGCACTCACCCGTTAAGCCATGGGTGCATGACCAAAACCGTTTCCTGCGACCTTGTCATATTGGGTGGCGGCCTGGCCGGAGGATTGATCGCGCTGGCGCTGGCAAAAATGCGGCCAGAGCTGAAGATCCTGCTGGTCGAAGAGGGCGAAAGCCTTGGCGGCAATCATATCTGGTCCTATTTCGCCGAGGATGTGGAGCCGCAGAATCGCTGGCTGATCGCGCCCCTCGTCACCCATGGGTGGAAGGGGTATGACGTCGCCTTTCCAGGCCACAGCCGGCAACTGGACGCGATTTATTATTCCATCGAAAGCGAACGTTTCGATCAAGTGATCCGCGCTGCCCTGCCTCCTGCCGCGCTCATCACCGGTCGCAAGGTGCTGGCCGCCAATCCAGCGACCGCCGTGCTCGACAATGGTTTGCGCATAGAGGCGAAGGGGGTCATCGATGCACGCGGTCCGGGCGACCTTGCCCCACTCGACATCGGTTATCAGAAATTCGTTGGCCAGCTTTTATCCCTGAAAGAACCCCATTGGCGCACGCGTCCGGTCATCATGGACGCAACCGTGCAACAATTTGATGGTTATCGCTTCGTCTATTGCCTTCCCTTCGGTCCAGCGCAGATGTTTGTCGAAGACACCTATTTCAGCAACCAGTCCGACCTCGATGAATCCGTGCTCGCCGCGCGCATTGCCGATTATGCAAAGGCGCAAGGATGGCAGGTGGACCGAATCGAACGCACCGAACGCGGTGTGCTGCCGATTTTGATGGGCGGCGATTTTACCGCATACTGGAATGGCGGGGGCAGGGACATGGCAAAGGCAGGCATGCGCGCCGCCCTGTTCCATCCCACCACCGGCTATTCGCTGCCTGATGCTGTCCGGCTGGCCGCGTTTCTTGCGACGCTCACGGATTTTTCCGCGACCAGCCTGCATGACGCCTGTTACGGCTTTGCGCGAAATCGCTGGCATCAGGGTCAGTTCTACCATGTGCTTGACCGCATGTTGCTGCGCGCCGCCCACCCGGAGGAGCGTTACAAGATACTGGAGCGATTCTATCGCCTTGATGCAAAACTGATCAGACGCTTCTATGCCGGTCGATCCACCATCGCCGACCGTTTTCGTATCTTGAGCGGCAAGCCGCCAGTCTCAATCGGTCGCGCCATGGCAGCGCTGGGGGAGCAGGCCGCGTGAAGACAGCCGCAATCATAGGGGCGGGCATTGGTGGTCTGGCGCTGGCGATCCGCCTGCAATCGGCCGGTATAACAACCACGGTTGTCGAAGCGCGGGACCGTCCGGGCGGTCGGGCCTATGTCTGGGAAAAAGACGGCTTCACCTTTGATGCGGGTCCCACGGTCATTACCGATCCGGCCTGCCTTGCCGATCTGTGGCGGCTGACCGGCCATGACATGGCAGAGGATGTCGCGCTTGAACCCGTAAGCCCCTTTTACCGCCTCAACTGGCCCGATGGGACGCAGTTCGACTACAGCAATGATGAAGCATCCTTGCGCAAGGAAATTGCCAAGCTCAATCCTGCCGATATTGCCGGTTACGAGCGTTTCCTTGAATATGCCTCAGGCGTCTATGAGGAAGGCTATGTGAAGCTGGGCGCAACGCCCTTCCTCAATTTTTCCACAATGATCCGCGCCGCACCCGCGCTCGCCCGTTATCAGGCGTGGCGGTCCGTCTACAGCATCGTTTCCAGCTTCGTGAAAAGCGAAAAACTGCGTGAGGCGCTCAGTTTTCACACGCTGCTCGTCGGCGGCAATCCGATGACGGCCAGCGGCATTTACGCCCTGATCCACAAGCTGGAACGCGACGGCGGCGTCTGGTTCGCCCGCGGCGGCACCAACAAGCTGGTTTCGGGCATGGTCGCACAATTCGAGCGGTTGGGCGGCACGCTGCGGCTGGGCGATCCGGTCGAAGAGATCGAAACCCTGGGCAACCGCGCCACAGGCGTGCGAACACGCAGCGGCTGGAGCGAGAAATTCGACGCGGTTGCCAGCAATGCCGACATCATGCACAGCTACCGCGACCTTCTGGGCACCACGATCCGTGGCCAGCGTCAAGGTGAAGCATTGGCGCGCAAACGCTGGTCGCCCAGCCTGTTCGTCGTGCATTTTGGTATCAAGGGAACCTGGCCCGGCATCCCCCACCACATGATCCTGTTCGGACCACGTTACAAAGGCCTGCTGCAGGACATTTACGGACATGGCGTGCTGGCGCGGGATTTCTCGCTGTACCTGCACCATCCGACCATCACCGATCCCGGCATGGCCCCCGATGGGCATTCCACCTTCTACGCACTCGCCCCGGTCCCGCATCTGGGCAAGCTGCCGATCGACTGGGATGATGTCGGCCCCGTTTACAAGGAACGGATACTGGACGAAATCGAACGGCGGCTGATCCCCGACATCCGGTCGCGCATTGTCACCAGCTTCCATTACGCCCCGACCGATTTCGCGCATGACCTGAACGCCCATCTGGGCAGCGCATTTTCACTGGAACCGACTCTGACCCAAAGCGCGTGGTTCCGCACCCACAACCGCGACGACATGATCCACAACCTGTATTTCGTTGGCGCGGGTACGCATCCGGGCGCAGGCATTCCTGGCGTGGTGGCCAGCGCAAAAGCCACCGCTGGACTAATAATCGAGGATTTAAGGCTATGACACCCCTATGAAGCGCCTCGCCATCTATTGCGGATCAGCCACGCCTGCCGATCCCGCCTATATCGACTGCGCCCGCATGGTGGGCCGCACACTGGCGGCACGGGGCATCGGCATCGTCTATGGCGGCGGGCGGCTTGGCCTGATGGGCGCGGTGGCGGACGCGGCTCTGGATGGAGGAGGCGAAGTCATCGGAGTCATTCCCGATGCGCTGAGCGATGCAGAGGTTGCCCATATGGGCTGCACGCAACTGCACGTCGTTCCCAACATGCATGTGCGAAAGGCGATGTTCACCGATCTGTCCGACGGCTTCATCACCCTGCCGGGCGGCGTCGGTACGATGGACGAACTGTGGGAAGCGGTGAGCTGGGCGCAGTTGGGCTATCATGAAAAGCCGGTGGGATTGCTCAACATCAAGGGCTATTACGACCATCTGATCGCCTTTACGCATGACATGGAGCATTCCGGCTTCGTCCGGACGCAACACCGCAATATCCTGATCGTTGCCGACGAAATCGACGCGTTGCTTTCCAAAATGGCGACCTACACCCCGCATGACACCATCATCCGGATAAAGCGGGAGGACTTGTGAGTAAACTCCCTCTCCCCTTCAGGGGAGGGGGCCGGGGGGTGGAGGAGTACCCAACGCATGTGGTTTCGTCCCCTACCCCAACCCCTCCCCTGAAGGGGAGGGGTTTTGACCGTTCCCCTCTGATTGCCCACGCCCGCAATAGCATTGCCAAAGGCTCCAAAAGCTTCGCCATCGCATCGACGCTGTTCGCCCCCCAAACGCGCGAGCGGGCGTGGTTGCTCTATGCATGGTGCCGCAAGTGCGACGATCTGGCCGACGGACAGGATCATGGCGGCGCGATGGCGAGCGTTGACGATCCGCAGGCCCGCCTCGCCCATATCCACGCCCTGACGGCCAAGGCGCTGGCGGGAGAAACAACCAGCGATCCCGCCTTTGACGGGCTGGCCCTTGTTGCCGCCGAAAGCCGCATACCAGCTTCCCTTATCCATGACCTGATCGAAGGCTTCGCACTTGATACAGAAGGTTGGCAGCCCCGAACCGAAGACGATCTGCTGCGCTATTGCTATCATGTCGCGGGCGCAGTCGGATGCATGATGGCGCTGGTCATGGGCGTCGATCCTGCTGACAATGCCACGCTCGACCGCGCCTGCGACCTTGGCCTTGCCTTCCAGCTCGCCAATATCGCCCGTGATGTGGGTGACGATTATGCCGCTGGCCGCTGTTACCTGCCCGCCGACTGGCTTGCAGAAATGGACATTCCTACAGACGACATCCTGCAACCCGCCACGCGTGCGCGCCTCGCCATGCTTGGCAAGCGCCTCGCCGACATGGCCGCCCGCTACGAAGCCAGCGCCCGACATGGCACACCGGCACTTTCATTTCGTTCAGCCTGGGCCGTATTGGCGGCGGCGGGTATTTATGGCGACATTGCCCGAAAGGTCGCGGCCAGCGGCGAACAGGCATGGGATCGTCGAGTCCACACCGGCAAGCTGGCAAAAATCACATGGGTCGCAAAAGCCGCTATTCAGACATGGCGGCGCGCGCAATCATGGCCGGGCGATGCTCCACGCATGGGGCTTTGGACCCGACCCAAATAAAACCTGTCAGTTTCCGAGAATGTCCCGAACGCGCCCACTCAACCGTTCGACGGCGGCGACGTGAATGCCCTGCGCACAGCACAGCACACCAAAAGCCGTGGGGTTTTCGCGGTTGAAAAGCAATGGCTGACCCAGCGCATCGGTAACAGCGGCTCCCGCTTCCCCCGCAATCAGCATCGCGGCCGCTATATCCCATTCATTGCCCCAGCGGATCGTGGCGACCAGATCCGCCTCATCGGCCGCAACCATCGCCATGCGCAGCGCAATGCTGTTGGGCTTGTGTACCGGGGTCAGATCATGATCGACCTTGGGCAATTGATCGGCGGGAACCCGCGCACCTGTAAAGGTCGAGCGGCTGCTCGC
>JAENVZ010000140.1 GCA_016650315.1 Alphaproteobacteria bacterium
GATGCAGTCGCGCGCTGTCCGTCGGCGAGAGAAAATCCACCAGTGCAAACAAATCCGCGGTCGGAAACAGGGCGAGCAATTCCGCCAGCACCTTTTCGGAGCCGCCCCAAGTATCCAGCCAGTCATGAACAATGGCGATTCTCATGCCCATGCTCTCAGCGCCGAACCAGCGGCCCCGGCAATGACAGCTCCCAGAGACAATAGAATGAGCATACCGGTGTGCTATTGTTCTCAGTTTTACACATCTTGATTGTGCAAACTATAACATGGTCAAAATTGCCTTCATCACCGATGCTTCAGGACAGGTTGACGTATATCAAGTACACTACGCGGAAGGAATTTCGGCTGGGCAACATCGACACGCAGCGTGACTGGGGCGATGCCGGTGATTATGTCGAGGCCATGTGGCTAACCTGCGGATTGGCCTGAGTGTTAGGAAGCTGTGTAATCCCGATTTCAATGGGCAGGTCGACGGAATCGGGGTGTATACCCGTCACTTGTGGCAACAATTCGACGCATCGCATAGCGTTGACGTGCATCCGATTGTCGGTTTTGGCAGGCGATATGGCGCGCTCGCGTCAACGTATCCCCGCGGCTTCGCATTTCCGCTGAACTATGGAGCAAGCGGCGCGCTTGCGATTGTCAGCAAGGCGCCCTTTCCGGGGGCGCGTTGGCTGGCGCAAAGGATAGATGTCTATCACGCAACAGATTACTGGATTCCGAAGCTCTCCGGAGTACCGGTGGTCGCAACATTGCATGATGCGATTCCCCTGAGTAATCCGGAATGGGCGACGCCGCAGCACCGTGCAGTCAAGAATTTTTTCATGCGTGCCGCCGCACAGTGGGCGGATGCCGTCATCACCGTATCGGCGGCGATGGTACCCGCGGTTGTTGAACAGTTCCGGGTGCCCCCGGAACGGGTCACCGTTATTCACAATGGCGTAGACGACGAGTGGTTCCAGCGTATACCGCCCGAGACGGGAAGGACGATGCTCGCGCGGCATGGGCTGGCTCCTGGCTATTTCCTCACGGTCGGAACGCTGCAGCCGCGCAAAAATCTGGCTCGGCTGTTCGGGGCGTATCGCGCGCTTCCGGACAGGATCCGCAGCGAACATCCGCTGGTGATCGTGGGGCAAATGGGATGGGGTATGGACGACCTGCTGCCGGCTATTCGCTCGGCGCAGGCAGTAGGCGAGGTGTTTTGGCTGGATTACGTACTCGATGCCGAGTTGCGCGCCATTTTTCAGGGCGCCTGCGCATTGGTCTTTCCTTCTCTTTATGAAGGATTCGGTATGCCCGTAGTGGAAGCGTTCGCGTCCGGCGTGCCGGTACTGACCTCGAACGTGTCGGCGCTTCCTGAAGTGGCGGGCGATGCGGCGCTGCAAGTCGATCCATGCGATGTGGAGGCAATACGCGACGCGATGCTGCGGTTGGCTGAAAATTCCGCGCTTTGCGCGCACCTGGTTGCTGCGGGGTCGCTCAGGGCCAAGCGGTTTTCGTGGCAGACTTGTGCGGAGCAAGTGGCCGGAGTTTATCGAAAGGTGGCGCGAACGTGACGGTAGGTCCGCGGCGTGGCTACGCCTGCGCGGGAGCACGCCGATCGGTTTGGCTCTAAGCGTGGTTTCCCTGCACTGCAGCAACTCCATGAATGGATTTTGGGTTATCCAAAACGACGTGTGGTGACATGAAGAGAGCGTTGATTACGGGTATTACCGGGCAGGACGGGTCGTATCTGGCCGAATTGCTGCTGGAACGGGGTTATGAAGTGTTCGGGCTGGTTAGACGCGAGAGTTGGTTTCGGCCAAACAGCGCCAGCCATCTGGCCGACAGGGTGCATGTGCTTTTTGGCGATATGTCGGAAGGGATTGATATTTCCACTGCGTTGCAGGAATCGAAACCTGATGAGATCTACAACCTGGCGTCGCAGTCCCGCCCCGACGAATCCTGGGCGCGGGCACCGGAAACGCTGATGATCAACGGCATGGGGGCCATTCGGCTGTTTGAAGCGCTACGGCATATTTGCCCCAAGGCACGGGTTTATCAAGCCTCGTCTTCGGAAATGTTTGGCCAGGCAAAGCACATTCCGCAAACTGAAAGGACACCCTTCGAGCCGGCCAACCCTTATGCAGCGGCCAAGGTCTACGCGCACGATATGGTGCGAATCTATCGCGAGAGCTACGGCTTGTTCATATCCAGCGGGATTTTGTTCAACCACGAAAGCGAGCGCCGGCCGCTCCACTTTGTAACCCAGAAAATTGCCTACGGCGCGGCCTGCGCGGCTTTGGGCGTCGAAAACTCGCTCGACCTTAACGAACGCGGCAAGCCCATCGTTGCCGGTGGCCAGCTCGCGCTCGGTAACCTGAACATTGCCCGCGACTGGGGACACGCCATCGACTTCGTCCGAGCAATGTGGCTGATGCTGCAACACGAGCGGCCGGATGATTTTGTGGTGGGCACGGGGACGCTGCATACCCTGCGCCAATTGTGCCAGGTGGCATATGGCCGTGTTGGTCTAGACTGGCAAGACCATGTGGTGAGCGATCCGGCGTTGGTTCGGCCTCTGGAAACCGGGCAGACCCACGCGGATGCCTCAAAA
>JAENVZ010000141.1 GCA_016650315.1 Alphaproteobacteria bacterium
CGGTCGCCCGGCCAAGCCTCAGGAGGTGGCGGACCTGATCACCTTCCTGGTATCAGCGCGCGCCACATCGATCACCGGAACTGAATATGTCATCGATGGCGGCACAATTCCGACCGCCTGAACCTGTTATCGCCGGCCACACGATACTGTGGGATCGTGTGGCCGGCGTGCTGTTGCATTCTCCCAAGCGATGGGCAAACCCCGTGCCGCTTGCATCGGCTTATATGTACGTGGAAAATAGGGGGAGCATCGGCGCGTGCCTGGAAAACCTCCGCCTGACGGCTACAGATTTAGACACCAATTGTCCGTACAACGAAATTATAGTTCGCATCTTGTGAAGCGCGTTCATTGTCGATATGCTACCAGCCGCGATCAACAGGCTAGCTATCACAAGACTTTGCGAAGCCTCTGGCGCCGCCGCACTACAGGAGAGCACCGTGCTTCAGCATAGCAATACACACGACCAGTTCGAGGATACGCCGCCACAGGTGATCAATCATATCGATCATGTAGGGATCATAGTATATCCCGAAAATGTCGATAAATATGTAAAGCTCCTGAGCCGCGTGCTCAACATCACCTTTGACGAGCCGATCGTCAATCACGACGCTGGTGTAATTGCCGTGCTGTCCTGGGGGTCGGGTTTCGAGATCATGGCGCCGATGCGAAAAGAAGGGCGGTATTGGGAAAAGCTGGAGCGCTTTGGAGAAGGTACCTGCACGATCATCTTCGGTGTCGAGGATATCGACGCCGCCATCGCGCGGGCCAAGGAAGAGGGCGCTGATCTCGACTTTGAGGTAACGCTCGAAGGTGACGAGCCATGGCTGCAGCGTTTCTCTGAATTCCGCGAAGCACGCCTTAAGGCCTTTTCGGACGAATTTGCCGCGACCCTGACGCTCTCGCAAATCGTTCCCAAGTAATATTCTAGGGAGGGCAACAGTCGTTGCCCTCCCTTCTCCACACGGATATGTTAGGCGAAACCGGCAGTTTAGTCTGGCTAAACGGTTTTCCGTGGCTGGAGCGGCCAAGCTGCAACTTGTGCAGCCAGGCCTGAATTCCAAACCAACGTGGCGATCAGGCCCACGGACAATGTCGTCGCGATTGGACTATGTCACGCGCAGCGACTATGAAACCGTGCTTATTCCCGCTGTGAAACAGGCGCTTTCGGGACATAAGAAGGTGCGACTCTATGATCAGATAGGACCCGAATTTACGGGCATAGAGCCTGGTGCCATGGAATTCTTTCCGGTGGCGCAGGCGGCCAAAGCGAGAGACTGGATCAGCGCCCCTTAACGGCCGGCGCGCTTATCAGATCTGCGGCCCACAGTGAAATTGGCGACGATCAAGCATAACGCCGATACGGTGAATGAGGTCGCCTACGCTGGCGGTCTCGCTTCTGGCCACCGATACCGGCCTGTCCGCCATCAGCATCTGCATTCTTGCGCATATAGTGGCAAAGGCGTCTTGTTTGCTGGCCATATCGAGTCCCTTGGTTGAGACTGGACGTTACCCATGCATGGTTAATGGAAAGTTTCGCCTCCCTAGCAAAAGGCCTGCAGAAAATATGCAAATACCGGAACGAGCGGAGCATGGTCGGGCGATCCTGCGCTGGCTTCTCGCGGCAGCTTATGTGTCCGCCGGGTTCGCGCACCTGCGATCACCAGGCATATTCCTGTCGATTATGCCGCAATGGGTGCCCTTCCCCAGTGAAACCGTCTTCATTACGGGAATGTGCGAGATTGCAGGCGCTATTGCTCTGCTAACCACCAGATTGCGTTATGTCGCGGGCGTCATGCTCGCGCTGTACGCGACCTGCGTTTATCCTGCCAATATCAAACACGCCGTCGATGGCATCGCCGCCGGCGGAACGCATCTTGGCTGGTGGTATCATGCGCCGCGCCTTGCGTTTCAGCCAGTGATCGTCTGGTGGGCGCTGTTCGCTGGGGGCGTCACAAACTGGCCCTTTTCGACGGAAAAATGACGCGAAAACCTGAAAATCAATCCGGTTCTACAGTTTTGAAGAGGCTTGCCGTTTATAGCCTGTAACGGCGTATTCCCAAAATACACATATGGCAAAGGCGATGTTAACGATAGGCCTTATCCGTATATTAGATGTTAACGCTCATCTTTTTGAGCATGACGCGAACCTGCTCTCCTGCACTCTCCCGACTGCGCATCGGTCGTCGGCCATGGGCGGTCAAGCCGATTTTCGTGATTGCATCCGCTCTTGCCGGACTGTCCGCCGCTCAGGCTGCAACGCCTTGCGCGTCCATTCCATTGCTGCCCGCCTCTGGCAATCAGGTCTGGCCGGCAAGCTACACCAAGAGCCAGTCCATCCTGAAGGGTTCAACCAGTCAGCTTGACCTCATTCGGATGAAGCAGGCCAGAATACCCAATCCTCAAGCGGGACCGGCGCTGGCGATGAACACTATCATTGTCAGGATCGAAAACATCCACATCAAGCAGCCGTTGCCCGGTTTATTCGCATCGCCGCTGCCATCACTGACAGGCTTTGATTATACTGAACCGGCAAAAGCCCTTCCGGTCGTATCCGGCACGGCGCAAAACCATGAAGTCCGCCAAACAGATGACTGCCCATCGTCATTCATACAGAGCGATCGCCCCGTTTCGCGCGCGCCATATACGCGCGGCGTGGCGGAATATATCCGGCCCGGTCGACCCGACATTTTCGGATCGGTTGCGCTGGCGGTGTCGCGGACGGCGCTGGACAGCAAATGGCGTCACGCCAGCCGTGCAAATCTGACCAGTTCGGGGGCTCCCTGGTCCGGCCTGCTTGCGCAAAACCGTCATCAGGGACGCATGGCCCAGATTGCGAACGTCAACGCATGGGTCAATGCGCGGATTCGATATGTCGATGATGTGAAAGAATATGGCACAGTCGATTATTGGGCGAGCGCATCGCAATCCCTGACGCGCAGGCGCGGCGATTGCGAGGATTATGCGATTGCCAAGATGCAGTTATTGAAGGCGCTGTGCGTTTCTGCGGACTCCATGTACCTCGTCATTGCGCGCGATCTGGTGCGGCGGGCCGACCACGCCATATTGGCCGTTGCGATGGACGGCGACTTGCTGGTTCTGGATAATGAAACCAACCGGATACTGCGTTCCGCCGAAGTGAGCGATTATCGCCCGGTATTAAGCTTCAACGAACACAGGACCTGGACCCACGGTTATCGTCCCAACAACGCATTCCCGTCCGTTCAACTGGCATCCCTGACACGCTAAGCCAAGGAAAGCTGTCAGCGTTCCTGCAACGCTTCCGCCCGTGCGCGCAGCACCGGTTTCAACAGATAGGACAGGATGGACTTGCGGCCCGTGATGATCTCCGCATCGCAGATCATACCCGGAGTAATCGGCAATCGCCGCTCGCCGGACAATAGATAGGATCGGTCGGTTTCGATCACGACGGAAAAATAGGCCTCCTTCGTCGCTTCGTCATAGATGCTGTCGGCGGAAATCTGCACGACGCGACCCCTCAGCCCACCATAAACGGCAAAGTCATAAGCCGTCACCTTCACATTGGCGCGATCATTGACCTTGATGAAGGCTATATCCTTGGGTTTGACCCTGGCTTCGACCAGCAGTTTTTCGCCCATCGGCACAACCTGCATGATCTTTTGCCCCGCCTGAACGAAGCCGCCTATGGTCGTCACCTGAACATCATTGACAATGCCATCGACGGGTGAGCGCAATTCGGCCCTTTGCACCCGTCCCTCCGCTCCGCGTAGGGACTGGCTGTTGACGGCGATCTTGGTCTGTAACTGGCTGCGTTCGTTGAGCGCGTCCTGCCGGAATTGGAAATTGGCTTCAGAGGCCTGCGCCTGCGCCTCGCGTATGCCGGCGCTGGTTCGTGAAACACCTTGCCGGGCAGCCGCCAA
>JAENVZ010000142.1 GCA_016650315.1 Alphaproteobacteria bacterium
ATCAGGTGACATGCGGCCTCCTTGCCTGCTCTTGTCATCCTTTCGCGGAGCACTGTCAAAAAGTTAGGTGACGGGGGGCGTCACATTTTTCTTACCCCAACGCGGCCTGCTTTTCTTCGGCCAGCCGGTCGAGTTCGGCGCGGCTTTTCTTTTCGCTTGCCGACTTTAATTGTCCGCAGGCGGCCATGATGTCGCGGCCGCGCGGCGTGCGGATGGGGGCGGAAATGCCTGCTTTGAAAATGATGTTGCTGAAGGTTCTGATTCGTTCCGGGCTGGAACATTCATACATCGCGCCGGGCCAGGGGTTGAAGGGGATCAGGTTCACCTTGGCCGGCAGCTTGTAATGTTTGATCAGGCGGATCAGTTCGCGCGCGTCCGCGTCGCTGTCATTCTTGTCCTTCAACATCACATATTCAAAGGTGATGCGCCGCGCATTGCTGGCGCGCGGATAGTCGGCGCAGGCCTGCAACAGTTCTTCAATGCCATATTTGCGGTTGATCGGGACGATTTCGTCACGGATTTCATTCGTCACCGCGTGGAGCGAAACCGCCAGATTGACGCCAATTTCCCTCGCCGCGCGCGCCATCATCGGCACGACGCCGCTGGTGGAAAGGGTGATCCGGCGACGGGAAAGCGATAGGCCATCGCCATCCATGACGATTTTCAATGCGTCGCGGACATGCTCGAAATTATAGAGCGGCTCACCCATGCCCATCATGACGATGTTGGTCAGCATCCGTCCGTCCGCCTGATATTGCGGGGCGTCGTCGTCTTCCTCTTCATCATTGGACGCGGCCATATTCCCCTTTGGCCATTCGCCCAGTGCGTCGCGGGCCAGCATGACCTGACCCACGATTTCGCCCGGCGTCAGGTTGCGGACAAGGCGCATCGTGCCAGTGTGGCAGAAACGGCAGTTGAGGGTGCAGCCGACCTGACTGGACACACATAGCGTGCCCCGGTCTGCGTCGGGGATGAAGACCATTTCATAGTCCTGCCCATCGTCCGACCGCAGCAGCCATTTGCGCGTGCCGTCCGTCGAAACCTGCGCCTCCACGACTTGCGGGCGGCCGACGATGAAACGCTCCGTCATCCAGCCGCGCATCGGCTTGGCGAGGTCCGTCATGCGTTCGAAATCGGTTTCGCCGCGATGGTAGAGCCAGTGGAATAGCTGCTTGGAACGGAGCTTGGCCTGCTTGGCATCAAGGTCAGCTTCTTCAAGGCAGTCACGTATTTGCGCCTTGTTGAGGCCGAGAAGGTCAACACGGCCATCCTCGCGCGGGGTGACGGCGCGCGGCACGGGCACGGGATCGATATGTCCGGGAATCTGCATGGCGCGCCTATAGTGAGAATCGCCGCGAAACACTAGAGAGTAAGGTTCTCGTCTCCTTGCCGTTCGGTTCGAGCAGTATCGAGCCTGTCGAGATGCGGCCGTCGAGAACCGCCAAGTGACGCCAGGTTTCTCGACTTCGGTTCTCGGCAAGCCCAAACCTGCGCTCGAAACAAACGGGAAAGAGTGCGGTCAATCCGACCGAACGCAGCCCAAAGCCGCCGCGTCGATGGCGCTGGCCGCACCGCGCAGGGCGTAGACATCGGTGAAGGGTGCGCCGTTTTTGGCAACGGTCTGAACGCTCATGCTGTTGCCCGACCGGATGGCGGCGATAATGGCGGCATCGACCCTTTTGTCCGGTGCCCAGGCATCGGCGCCACCGGCGATGAGGGTGAAGCGTCGTTCGCCAATACTGAGCGTGATTTCCGCATCCAGGGCTTTTTCGTGGCTGATACGGAAATGCACCTGTCCGCGCAGGCCCTTTTTCGGCCAGAAACCAATGGCGGCAAAGGGGCGCCAGCGCAACTCGCGATTGCCATTCACTGGTTGGGAAATGGCAAAGCAGCGCGGCATTTCGGCATCATGGAAAGCGCCCCAGCGTTCGTAAACGCCCAGCGATTCCCGCGCATGTGCCGGTGCGGGAACGGCAAGCGCCAATGCAAGAAAAAGGACCGCGCATTTCATTTGAATGTCACCAAGCGCAATTATTACGTCTTTGCAAGCATCTGTGCGCAAAAGCATGCCGTGCACGCTTGCCCCGTTCATCATAGCTGGTAATGAAGGAAGAGAATCCTTTCACCATACTGGCCGTCCATGCCGACGGCCCGGTCAGATTAGAAGCGGGAACAGGGAATGAAGGCGACAATCGAACGCGCAACGCTGCTCAAAAGTTTGAGCCACGTGCAATCGGTGGTGGAACGGCGGAACACCATTCCCATCCTGTCCAACGTGTTGATCGAAGCGACGTCGGACGGCGCGATCAAGCTGATGGCGACCGACCTTGATCTGCAGATCGTCGATACGGTGCAGGCCGCCGTCGATACGCCGGGTTCGACCACCGTGTCGGCGCATACCTTGTTCGATATTGTGCGCAAGCTACCCGAAGGAAGCCAGGTTTCCCTGAATGCGGCCGAAGGCAAGATGCAGGTCAATGCGGGGCGTGCGCGCTTCAGCCTGCAGACGCTGCCGCGCGACGATTTTCCGGTGATCGCGGAAGGCGACCTGCCGGTCAGTTTCGAATTGCCCGCAGCGACGCTGATCCAGATCATCGACAAGACTCGCTTTGCGATCTCGACAGAAGAAACCCGCTATTATCTGAACGGCATCTTCTTCCATGTGTCGGATGAGGCGCAACCGGTGCTGAAGGCCGCGGCGACCGACGGGCACCGCCTTGCCCGCGTCACCGTGCCCCGGCCCGATGGGGCAGAGGGGATGCCCGACATCATCATTCCCCGCAAATGCATCGCCGAATTGCGCAAGCTGCTCGATGAAGTCGATGGCGGCGTGCTGGTGGATCTGAGCGCGACCAAGATTCGTTTCAGCCTTGGCAACGCGATCCTGACCAGCAAGCTGATCGACGGGACGTTCCCGGATTACAGCCGCGTCATTCCGACCGGCAATGACAAGCTGCTGAAAATCGACCCGCGCAGCTTTGAGGAAGGCGTCGATCGCGTCGCCACCATCGCCACGGAAAAGACTCGCGCGGTCAAAATGGCGCTCGACCGCGACAAGATCACCCTGTCCGTCAGCAGCCCGGAAAACGGCACGGCGGCGGAAGAGGTGCCGGGCGACTATAATGCCGACAGCTTCGAAATCGGCTTTAACGCCCGCTACCTGCTCGACATCCTGCAACAGATGCAGGGCGATCTGATCGAACTGCATCTGGCCGATGCGGCTGCGCCAACTCTGCTGCGGGAAAATGACAAGAGCGCCGCGCTCTATGTGTTGATGCCGATGCGGGTGTAAAGCGAACGGCGGGCTACGACCCTCATTTCGTCATTCCCGCGAAGGCGGGAATCCAGTTCCTGAATGTTTGGTTTGCGAAAGGCGCCGGGAGATGGATTCCTGCCTTCGCGGGAATGACGGTACATGGCCTTTAAGGCGCGCCAAAACCGGTGCCGACGCCCCCACTATTGCACTTGCGAATGAATTGCAAAGATAATCCTTGAATCACGCTTTTCGGCGGTTGAACTCTCCTTCGTTTACGCCTAAGCGGGCGGGGCTTTTTGCCGGTCCTTCGGCCGGCCCGCTTGGGAGGTTGAGTTTATGGCCCGTAAGAAGATCGCGCTCATTGGCGCGGGCAATATCGGTGGAACGCTGGCGCATCTCGCCGCATCGAAGGAACTGGGCGATGTTGTCCTGTTCGACGTTGTTGAGGGCGTACCTCAGGGCAAGGCGCTGGACCTGTCGCAGTGCGGCCCGGTTGAAGGTTTCGACTCGAAAATCACTGGTTCCAATGATTATGCCGACATCGCGGGCGCGGACGTTATCATCGTCACCGCCGGTGTCGCTCGCAAGCCGGGGATGAGCCGTGATGACCTGCTCGGCATCAACCTGAAAGTCATGAAGTCGGTCGGTGAGGGCATCAAGAACAATGCCCCCAACGCTTTTGTTATCTGCATCACCAACCCTCTCGACGCGATGGTTTGGGCGTTGCGCGAATTTTCCGGCCTGCCGCACCATATGGTCGTCGGCATGGCGGGCGTGCTGGACAGCGCGCGTTTCAGCCACTTCCTTGCAGAAGAATTCAAGGTTTCGGTCAAGGACGTCACCTCGTTCGTGTTGGGCGGCCATGGCGACACGATGGTTCCGGTCATTGAATATTCGACCGTTTCGGGCATCCCCATTCCCGACCTGATCGACATGGGCTTTTCGACGCAGGAGCGTATTGACGCGATCGTGCAGCGCACCCGCTCAGGCGGCGGCGAGATCGTCGGCTTGCTCAAGACCGGTTCTGCTTTCTATGCGCCCGCGACCAGCGGCATTGCGATGGCCGAGGCGTACCTCAAGGACAAGAAGCGCGTCCTGCCCTGCGCCGCCTATGTTGACGGCCAATATGGCATCGATGGCCTGTATGCCGGCGTGCCGGTCATGATCGGCGCGGGCGGCGTGGAGAAGATCATCGAAATCAAGCTGGGCGATGAAGCCAAAGCAAATCTGGGCGTGTCGATTGATGCGGTCAAGGAATTGCTTGTTGCCTGCAGGGGTATCGACAGCTCTCTTGTCTGATTGATTTTACAATCCTCCCCAGGAAATTGATGTGCGTCTGGTTGAGGATTGGAAACTGAGCTTCCAACAAAATTAAGGACGGACTTAGATGTCAATTCTCATAAACAAGAATACCAAGGTTATTACCCAGGGAATGACCGGTGCCACCGGCACGTTCCACACGGAACAGGCGCTGGCCTATGGTACGCAGATGGTCGGCGGCGTGACGCCTGGCAAGGGCGGTACGACCCATATCGGTCTGCCGATGTTCGACACGGTGTTGGAAGCCAAGCAGGCCACCGGTGCAGACGCCAGCGTCATTTATGTTCCGCCTCCCTTCGCGGCCGATTCGATCCTGGAAGCGATCGATGCGGAAGTTCCGCTGATCGTGTGCATCACCGAAGGCATTCCTGTGCTGGACATGGTGCGCGTGAAGCGGGCGCTGACGGGCAGCAAGTCACGCCTGATCGGTCCGAACTGCCCCGGCGTGCTGACCCCCAACGAATGCAAGATCGGTATCATGCCCGGCAGCATCTTCCTGAAGGGTAGTGTTGGCGTCGTGTCGCGTTCAGGTACGCTTACCTATGAAGCGGTGCACCAGACGACGGCGGTTGGTCTGGGTCAGACCACAGCGGTCGGCATTGGCGGCGATCCCGTCAATGGCACCAACTTCATTGATGTGCTGAAACTGTTCATGGCTGACGATGCCACCGAATCGATCATCATGATCGGTGAAATCGGCGGCAGCGCCGAGGAAGAAGCAGCGCAGTTCATCGCTGACGAAGCCAAGCGTGGACGCAAAAAGCCTATGGTTGGCTTCATCGCGGGCCGCACAGCGCCTCCGGGCCGCCGGATGGGCCATGCCGGTGCTATCGTGTCAGGCCGCCAGGGCGGTGCGGACGACAAGATTGCCGCCATGGAAGCCGCAGGCATCCGTGTATCCCCCAGCCCGTCGGAGCTTGGCACAACGCTTGCCGCGTTGTTGAAGGGTGTTCCTGCGTAAAGCTACAAATACCCGCTCGTGCTGAGTAGGGGCTTCGACAAGCTCGATGGCTACTCAGTACGAACGGTTGGAATCAGGATTGTTGCGTTCCAGACGTTCTAGGTCTGTCGGTCAGCCTATCAAGGACAAGTCACATGGGTTTTGAGGGTCAGGATTTCGATAGCATCGAGGGGGTAAGCCCGTCTTTCGTCGAATCGCTCTATCGCCAGTTCACCGCTAACCCAAACAGTGTCGCACCTGAATGGCAGCGTTGGTTTGATGGGCTGGAGGGCAGCGTTTCAGGGCCAAGTTGGCAGCGGAAAGACTGGCCGGTTGCAGCAACCGATAGCCTGACTGCCGCACTTGATCCTATGCAAATGACCGCTGTAGCGACGCCGGTCGCTGGCAAACCAGGCAAGGTTGGCGTCTCCGCCGCTGATATTGAGTCTGCCGCTGGTGACAGTATTCGCGCGATGATGTTGATCCGCACCTATCGCGTGCGTGGGCACCTGGCCGCCCATCTTGACCCGCTGGGCCTTTTGAAGCGTGAACTTCCCGCCGACTTAACCCCGGAATATCATGGTTTTACCGGCACGGATCTTGACAAGCCTGTCTATCTTGGCGGGGCGCTGGGCCTTGAAATGGCGACCGTGCGTGAACTGGTGGACATATTGCGCGCCAATTATTGCAGCAATGTCGGCCTGGAATATATGCATATCTCCGATGTGGAGGAGCGCCGCTTTTTGCAGGAGCGGATGGAAGGCCGCGACAAGGCCATCGATTTTACGCCGGAGGGCAAGAAGGCGATTCTGTCGAAGGTGATCCACGCCGAGCAATATGAGAAATTTCTCGGCAAAAAATATGTCGGGACCAAGCGTTTTGGCCTCGATGGCGGCGAATCCATGATCCCGGCGCTGGAAAGCGTCATCAAATATGGCAGCCAGTTTGGTGTACGTGAGATCGTCTATGGCATGGCGCATCGCGGCCGTTTGAACGTGCTCGCCAATGTGATGGCGAAAGGCTTTCGCGTCATATTCCACGAATTTTCGGGCGGCACCGCCAATCCCGAAGATGTCGGCGGTTCAGGCGATGTCAAATATCACCTCGGCACCTCCACCGACCGGGAGTTCGACGGTATCAATGTTCATATGTCGCTGGTCCCGAACCCGTCGCATCTGGAAACGGTCGATCCGGTGGTGCTGGGCAAGGTCCGCGCGCAACAGGTGATCCGCGACGACCTTTCGCAGCATAAGGAAGTGCTGCCCGTCCTTATCCATGGCGACGCGGCCTTTGCGGGGCAAGGAATCGTCTGGGAATGCCTCGGCTTTTCCGGCATTCGCGGATATAATACCGGCGGGTGCATCCACTTCATCGTCAACAATCAGGTGGGCTTTACCACCTCGCCGCAGTTCGCCCGCTCCTCGCCCTATCCCAGTGATGTGGCAAAGGGCGTGCAGGCGCCGATCTTCCACGTGAACGGCGATGATCCCGAAGCAGTGACCTTCGCCTGCAAGATGGCGATCGAGTTCCGCCAGACCTTCCACCGCGACATCGTAATCGACATGTGGTGCTATCGCCGCTTTGGCCATAACGAAGGTGACGAACCGAGCTTTACCCAGCCGCTGATGTACAAGGAAATCCGCCAGCATCCACCGGTCAGTGCCGTTTATGCGGCGCGGTTGGAACAGGAAGGTGTGATTGACGAGAGCTTTGCCGCAGGTATCACCCATGAATTCACCCAGCATCTGGAAGAGGAATTCGAGGCCGCAAAAAGCTACAAGCCCAACAAGGCGGACTGGTTTGCCGGGCGCTGGTCGGGTTTGCACCAGCCCGCCGACATTGAAACGGCGCGGCAGAATGTCGATACGGCGATTGAAAAGAAGCTGCTCGACAGCCTTGGCCGCACGCTCACCACGGTGCCCAAGGCCGTCAACGTCCACAAGACGCTGCGCCGTATATTGGAACAGAAAGCCGCGATGTTCAGCAGCGGCGGGGGTTTCGACTGGGCAACCGGCGAGGCGCTGGCGTTCGGTGGTCTCATCTCCGAAGGCTATAATGTCCGCCTGTCCGGTCAGGATTCCGGGCGTGGCACATTCAGTCAGCGGCACAGCGTCTGGGTCGATCAGGACACCGAAGCCAAATATATTCCGCTCACCACCGTGCCGCATGGCCAGTTTGAGGTGCTGGACAGCCCGCTGTCCGAATATGGTGTGCTGGGTTTCGAATATGGTTATGCCATGGCCGACCCCAAGACGCTGGTCCTGTGGGAAGCACAATTCGGTGATTTTGCCAATGGCGCGCAGATCATTATCGACCAGTATATCGCCTCGTCCGAGTCCAAATGGCTGCGTGCCAATGGCCTGGTCCTGCTGTTGCCGCATGGTTATGAAGGGCAGGGGCCAGAGCACAGTTCGGCGCGTCTGGAGCGTTTCCTGCAACTGTGCGCGGAGGGCAATATCCAGGTTGCCAACTGCACCACTCCTGCGAATTATTTTCACATCCTACGCCGCCAGATGCTGCGGTCCTTCCGCAAACCGCTGATCATCATGACGCCCAAGTCGCTACTCCGGCACAAGATGGCGGTGTCGAAGGCGGAAGACTTCATTGGCGACACGCATTTCATGCGCATCCTGTCGGACACCAATGGAGCAAAGGATGAGGATACAAAGCGGCTGGTGCTCTGCACCGGCAAGGTTGCCTATGACCTGATCGAAGCGCGCGATGCGGCGAGTGACAAGAATACGCAGATCGTCCGTATCGAGCAGCTTTACCCCTTCCCGGCCGAACCGCTGATCATGCGCCTGAAGAGCATGGTGAACCTTGAGGAAGTCGTCTGGGCGCAGGAAGAGCCGAAGAATAACGGCGCATGGTTCTTCGTCGAACCGTTCATCGAATATTGTCTGACCGAAGCTGGCGTGGCTCCCCAGCGCGCCCGTTATGCCGGTCGTAAGGCATCCGCCTCCCCCGCTACCGGCCTTGCCAAGCGTCACGTCGCCGAACAGGGCGCGCTGGTCGCCGATGCGCTGGGCCACAGCGTCCGTGAAGAAATTAAACGCCAGCAGAAGGGTTGATCCAAGACCATGGCTACCGAAATCAAAGTGCCGGTCCTCGGCGAATCCATTACCGAAGCGACTGTTGGCCAATGGCTGAAAAGGCCCGGCGAAGCGGTTGCCGCCGACGAACCGGTAGCGAGCCTTGAAACCGACAAGGTAGCCATTGACGTGCCATCGCCGGTTGCCGGCGTGATGGGCGACTTGTTGGTGGCTGAGGGTGATACGGTGCAGGTTGGCACAATCCTCGGTTATGTCGAAGCAGGCAGCGGTGCCCCGGCAAAGAAGGAAGCGCCTGCGCTTTCCGCGCCTGCCCCTGCAGCAACGCCTGCGCCAGCGCATGAGGAAAGTGCGTCCGCCGCACTGACCCTGTCACCCGCCGTGCGTCGACTGGTGCTGGAGCATGGCCTTGATCCTACCGGTATCAAGGGTACGGGCAAGGATGGTCGTTTGACCAAGGACGATGTCATGGGCGCGATTGAGTCGGGCAGCGCCCATGCTGCCGCACCTGCCGCCACACCTGCGGCTGCGGTATCGGCCCCTGCCGCTTCGGGCCGCAATGAAGAACGCGTGCGCATGACCCGCCTGCGTCAGACCATCGCCAAGCGGTTGAAAAGCGCGCAGGAAAATGCCGCGCTACTCACAACATTCAACGATGTCGATATGACCGCTGTCATGGAGGCGCGCGCCAAGTACAAGGACCTGTTCGAAAAGAAGCATGGCGTGCGGTTGGGCTTCATGGGCTTTTTCGTGAAGGCTGCCTGTATGGCGCTGAAGGATGTGCCGTCCGTCAACGCCTTTATCGAGGGCGATGAGATCGTCTATCACGACTATGCCGATGTTTCGGTTGCGGTCAGCGCCCCCAACGGTCTGGTCGTTCCCGTTATCCGCGAAGCCCAGACAATGAGCGTTGCCGATGTCGAGCGCACCATCGGTGATTTTGGCAAGCGCGCCAAGGATGGCACGCTGACCATGGACGAAATGAAGGGCGGCACCTTCACCATTTCCAACGGTGGTGTCTTCGGCTCGCTGATGTCCACACCGATCGTCAATCCGCCGCAGAGCGCGGTTCTGGGCCTGCACCGCATCGAAGAGCGCCCGGTCGTCCGCGACGGGCAAATCGTAGCGCGACCGATGATGTATCTGGCGCTGTCCTATGACCACCGGATCATTGACGGACGTGAGGCAGTGACGTTCCTTGTGGCGCTCAAGAACGCGATTGAGGATCCGACGCGGCTTCTGATTGATCTTTGATTGGTGTGCTCCTGCGAAAGCAGGAGTCCAGGGTGGAGGGCACCACGAAAACAGGTTTCGTTTACCTGATGGCGAGCAGGCGAAATGGAACGCTGTACCTCGGCGTAACAAGCAATCTTGCAGCAAGGGCCTATCAGCATCGTAGCGGCCTTATCGCTGGCTTCACCAAGGAACATGGCTGCAATTTTCTGGTCTGGTACGAACATTATGACGACTTGCAGGAAGCGCGACGCCGTGAATTGCAGATGAAAAAATGGAAGCGTGGTTGGAAGATCGAATTGATTGAGAAGAGCAATCCCCAATGGCTCGATCTGTTCGATAGGGTGTTCTGAACCACCCTGGGCTCCTGCTTATGCAGGAGCACATATTTTGAAAGGGTAGTAATGGCTGAGTTCGACTATGATGTGCTGGTAATCGGCGCTGGTCCCGGTGGCTATGTTGCGGCTATTCGCGCGGCGCAACTGGGGCTGAAAACGGCCTGTGCCGAGGGCCGCGAGGCGCTGGGCGGCACCTGCCTCAATGTCGGCTGCATTCCGTCCAAGGCACTGCTGCACGCGTCGGAACTGTACGAGGAAGCTGCTTCGGGCGCGCTGGAAAAGTTCGGTGTGAAGATCAGCGGCGCGAAGATCGACGTCGCGCAGATGCAGGCGGAAAAGACCAAGGCTGTTGGCGAGTTGACCGGCGGCATCGAATATCTGTTCAAGAAGAACAAGGTCGACTGGCTGAAGGGCTATGCCGCGTTCAAGGACGCCCACACGGTCGAG
>JAENVZ010000143.1 GCA_016650315.1 Alphaproteobacteria bacterium
GTCATTACCAAGGGCGCGGGACGCGTGTCGGAAGTGTCCGCCCGTTTCACCCTGGACGCCTTGCCGGGCAAGCAGATGGCGATCGACGCCGATCTGAACGCAGGCCTCGTCACGCCGGAAGAGGCCAAGGCTCGGCGTCAGGAAGTCGCCACCGAAGCGGATTTCTACGGTTCGATGGACGGTGCATCCAAATTCGTGAAGGGCGACGCGGTCGCGGGCGTGCTGATCCTTGTCATCAATATTCTTGGCGGCATCATCCTTGGCACGGTCAGTCACGGCCTGTCGTTGGGTGAGGCGGCGCAGACCTATGTGTTGCTGGCCATCGGCGACGCTTTGGTGGCGCAGGTGCCTGCATTACTGCTTTCGATTGCGGCGGCGGGCATCGTCACGCGGGTCAATTCGCCGCTCGACCTGTCGGGCCAGATCGCCAGCCAGTTCGGATCCAGCAAGGCATGGACTCCCGTTGCGGGCATTCTCACCATCATGGGCCTGTTGCCCGGTATGCCGCATATGATTATCCTGCCGGCTGCCGGTGTCGCGGGCTTTGCCGCCTGGCGGTTGCGCCACGGCCCAGCTAAAACTGATGAGGCCGCCGTTGAAGAAACGCAGCCGGAAAATCCGGCCCATATCAACTGGGACGATGTGTCCGACGGCGCAACGCTTGGCCTTGAAATCGGCTATGGCCTGATCGGTCTGGTTGATGAACGCAAGGGCGCGCCATTAATGGCCCGCATTACCGGCATCCGCCGTCAATTGTCCCGCGAGCTTGGCTTTGTCGTACCGATGGTGCGGGTAAAGGACAATCTGGCGCTGGAACCCAATTGTTATCGCATCACGATTGCCGGCGTCATTGTTGGCGAGGATGAGATATGGCCTGAAGATCTGCTGGCGCTCGACAGCGGGGATCTGGAGAACGAAATTCCAGGACGCAAGGCGAAGGACCCCACCTTTGGTCTGGACGCTGTCTGGATTCCCAAGGACAAGCGTAGTGAAGCAGTGGTTGCAGGCTATACCGTCGTTGATCCGCCGACAGTGGTGGCAACGCATCTCAACCATCTGATTACGCTCAACGCTTCGCAGATGTTTGGCCTTGATGAAGCGCGCAAGCTGCTCGATGCGCTGAAGGAAAAGGCGCCTCATCTTGCCGAGGGTCTGACGCCCAACCCGCTTTCGCTCGCTGCTATTGCCGCTGCGTGCCGCTCGCTGCTGTCCGAAGGCGTGCCGCTGAAGGATTTCCGTCGCATTTGCGAGGCGATGATCGATGTCGCCGGACCCGATGTCGGTCCCGACCAGCTGATCGAGGGCGTGCGCCAGCGTATCGGCTCGCTCATCATTCAGAACCTCGTGCCGGTGAAGATGCCGCTGCCCGTCATCACGCTTGATGGCGATCTGGAAGCGATGCTGGCGCAGGCGATGCGTATTTCGGGTGGGGCGCAGCATCCGATAGAGCCTGCTCTGGCAAACCGCATTGTTGAGGCGGTCATGCATTCGGCCCGCCCAATCATGGGGCAGGCACGCAGTTTTGCGATCGTAACATCGCCGGTTGCACGGCGGGCGCTGGCCCGTTTGTTCAAGCCGCATTTGCCCGAAACACCGGTGCTGTCTTTCCTGGAAATCCCGGACAGCAAATCGGTCGAAGTCGTCGCCGTCGTCGGGGGAGAGGCTTCGGCCACCCGGCGCGAAAACAAGGCGCACTCATTCGCGCCGGAAAAAACAAACTGAAGTCGGGGGACGTAAACGATGATGATGCAGGACATAAAGGCAGAGGAAACCGGTCTCACTTATGGCCGCCGCGCCACTGCGGTAACGCCCGAAGCGCTGGCCCGCAAATATATGCCATTGGTGCGCAAGATCGGCTGGCACGTTCATGGCCGCGTTTCGAACGCCATCGATATTGAGGATTTGTTGCAGATCGGCATGGTTGCGTTGGTCGAGGCGGCGAACAGTTTCGAGGATCGCGGCTTTGGTTTTGCCAGCTATGCCCAGATGCGCATTCGCGGTGCGATGATCGACCATTTGCGGCGTCACGCCACGATCTGCCGATCGGCTATGGCACGCCGCAAACAATTGTCCGCTGCTCGCGCCAGGCTGGAACAACGGCTGGGCCGGATGCCGACCGATGCGGAAATGTCCACCGAAATGGGGCTTGCGCCGGCTGAATATCGCCAGATCGTCGATAGCAGCGAAATCGCCCAGCATCAAAGCATGGACGAGGTCTATTCCGACCAGAATATGTGGTTCGCCGATGTTGAGGACCGCGCCGATGATGTGCTGGAACGCGAAGGGCTGAAACGGGCGATAGCGGAAGGCATCGGCCAGTTGCCCCAGCGTGAGGCGATGGTGTTGCAGCTCTATTTTGTCGAGGAGATGAACCTGGAGGAAATCGGCCAGACGCTCGATATCGGTGCCGCCCGGGTGTGCCAGATCAAGAAGGCGGCTCTCGCCAAATTACGCGGCATGTTGAGCGAATGGGAGTGACGCTTTTCCCCGTTTCCTGAACTGATTGACTTTGGCCCCGGTTTTCCGGGGCTTTTTTTGTAGGTCCATGTCCTAGCATTACCTGCGCCTCGGCTGATACATCTGCGGCAACGCACTATATTGGTAGGGATAATGCACGGACATCATAGCCACGGGCCGCAAGGCCACAGTCACGCTCCTGCCGATTTCGGGCGGGCATTTGCTATCGGCATCGTCCTGAATGTCGGGTTTGTCGCGGTGGAGACGGCTTACGGTCTGATGGCGGGGTCGATGGCGCTATTGGCCGATGCCGGACATAATCTTTCGGATGTATTGGGTCTTGTCATCGCCTGGGTAGGTGTTGGCCTGGCCAAGCGAATGCCGTCGCGGCGCTTTACCTATGGGCTGCGCGGGTCAACGATCCTTTCTGCCCTGTTCAATGGCTTGCTGTTGCTCGTCGCGGTCGGCGCCATTGCTTTTGAAGCCATTACCCGACTGGGTGCGCCGCAGCCTGTGGCGGGTGGCACCGTGATCGTGGTTGCGTGCATTGGCATCATCATTAATACAGTAACCGCCTTGCTGTTCGTGCGCGGACGCAAGGGCGACCTCAATATTCGTGGGGCGTTCGTTCATATGGCCGCCGATGCCACCGTGTCGTTGGGCGTGGTCGTTGGCGCTCTGGCAATGATGGCGACAGGCGCATACTGGATCGATCCGGTCATAAGCCTTGTCATCGCTGCAATCATTCTGTGGAATACCTGGGGCCTGCTGATTGGTTCGGTAAAGATGTCGCTTGCCGCCGTTCCGCCGGGTATTGATCCTGAAGCAGTGGAAGCATCGCTGATCGCGCTTCCCGGTGTGACGCATGTTCACGATCTGCACATCTGGCCGATGAGTACGACGCAAACGCTTTTGACAGTCCATCTGGTCATGCCGGGCGGTCATCCCGGCGATGCATACCTGTTCGATGTGCAGAGCAGGCTGGCCCATGATTTTCATATCGGTCACGCGACGATCCAGATCGAGATCAACGATGCGGGGGATTGTCAGTTGCACCCTGCGTGTGAGGTCTGATTAAACCTCTCCAGACGTGCGAAAGCCCCCGTCCTCTGCAAAGGACGGGGACTCGCGCGGATACCCCTTTCGGGGATTGGAAGACCCCCGGGACGTTGGGGACACAAGGCGCCCCGGGGGTCATTTGACCGGCAAAGGTGGACCAATACCTCAGTCGATCAAGTCTGTTCGTTCTTCAACCGACCGCTTAGCGAATTAGCTGCAGCACGCCCTGCTGGCTCTGGTTGGCCTGGGCCAACATTGCCGTGGAGGCTTGGCTCAGGATCTGCGACTTCGCCATTTCGGTCGTTTCCGACGAGAAGTCGACATCTTCGATCCGTGAGCGCGCTTCGGTCAGGTTGGTTGCCTGCGACGTCAGGTTGGTGATCGCCGATGCCAGGCGGTTCTGTGACGCACCAAGGCTTGCACGGCCTTCGCTGATCGTCGTGATCGCGGTGTCGAGCAGACCAAGCGCCGTGTTCGCGCCCGCCTGGGTCGACAAATCGACCGTGTCGATTGCCAAGGTTGTGGTGGTGGCATCGGTCATGGTGATGTCGATCGTCTGACCCGAAGCTGCACCTGCCTGAATGGAGATGGTGTTCGTGTTGTTCAGCAGGCTGACACCGTTGAACGATGTGTTGGCCGCAATATCACTGATCTGGGCAAGCAGTTCCGTGGATTCAGTGTTGATCGAGGTGCGATCGTCCGTGGATAGGGTGCCGTTGGCAGACTGGACGGCCAGTTCACGTACGCGCTGCACCAGGTTGCTGATTTCGCCGAGAGCGCTGTCAGCGGTCTGGGCCAGCGAGATGCCGTCATTGGAGTTGCGGACGGCCTGCTGCATACCCTTGATCTGAGCCGTCATTTTGCTGGCGATGGCAAGGCCTGCGGCGTCGTCGGATGCACCATTGATGCGCTTACCTGTGGAAAGACGCTCCATGGACTTCTGCAAACCCATCGAGGCGCTGGAGGATGCGGTACCCGCACGGATTGCGGCGACATTGGTTCCAATTACAGTCATATTTAACTTCCTTCTTCATGGTGTAATGTCCCCGCAATTTTGGTGCTGGACCGGGTCACGGCCCAGCACCGGTCATTATTATTGGATGAGTTTCAGGACACCCTGCTGGCTTTGATTGGCCTGGGCCAGCATGGCGGTCGACGCCTGGTTGAGAATCTGCGCCTTTGCGAGCGCAGTGGTCTCCGCCGAGAAATCGACGTCTTCAATCCGCGACCTGGCTTCCGTCAGGTTGGTCATCGTGGATTGCAGATTGTTGACGGCCGATTCCAGGCGGTTCTGCGAAGCGCCCAGACCGGCTCGGTTTTCGTTGATCGTAGTGATTGCGGTGTCGAGTGTCGCCAGGGCGGCGGTCGCACCGGCCTGCGTCGTCAGATCGATGGCGTTGATGGCCAGCGCCGTGGTGTCTGCGTCCGTCAGCGTGATGTCGGTCGTCTGACCGGCACTAGCGCCCGACTGGATGGTGACAGTTGCCTGAGAGCCGTCGAGCAAGCTGACGCCGTTGAACGAGGTGTTCGCCGCAATATCGCCAATCTGGGCGAGCAATTCGGTGGCTTCGGTCTGGATCGACGTGCGGTCATCGGTGGACATGGTGCCGTTGGCCGACTGAACGGACAGTTCACGCAGCCGCTGTACCAGGTTGCTGATTTCACCCATGGCGCTGTCGGCGGTCTGGGCCAGCGATATACCGTCATTCGCGTTGCGGATGGCAACGGTCATGCCCTTGATCTGCGACGTCATCTTGCTGGCAATTGCCATGCCCGCCGCGTCGTCCTTGGCGCTGTTGATGCGCTTGCCGGTCGACAGGCGCTCCAGCGACATGGAGAGCGACATTTCCGCCCGGTTCGCGGCGCTGGCTGAGCGCATTGCAGATACGTTTGTTCCAATAACAGTCATTTCAAAATTCCTTCCGCGCTAAAACAAGAGATCGCTGGTTTGATTGCAGTCCGTTGCGGTCTCGTTTGGGAATAACGGCGGGCGGCAGAGGAACTTTAAATGCCCGTCAAAAAAATGTCGGAAGGACGGCCTGTTCGTCAAAGTGCTGACACGCGCGCGTCAGGCGAGCGTCGCGCCCGCGTGATATGATCGGGAAAAGTGCGGAATTCCGGGAATAATCCGGCGCTATAAAACTGGCACGCATATTGCTTAATTATCATAGTTAATCTTTTCCGACGGAGGTCGCCGGGAAAGCAGGCGGGGGTCCGCCAGAAAATTGTGGGGGCATTGATGCAGCACGTTGAGCTGAGCGCGACAGTCAATGATCAAATTCCAACATTGGCACCCTGGTTGAAGGGCGCCTTTTTCAATGTGGTTGTCTTTTCAGGGACGCCACAGCCTGATCGCAATATCATACGGATATTGACGCCAGACGAAATTGCGTCGGCCACCCATCGTGACATATTGGTGGAATGGACGGATGATACGCCGCAGCTTGTCCGCGCCCGGTCCGGTATGCCCGCGCGGATCAGCTTCGGTTTTGGTGATGCGTCGCTCGGCCATGCGCTGATCGCTGAATTCATTCGTCCCGGATCGCATCCCGCAGTTGGCGAACCCGACAGCGCCCGGTTGATGCAAGTCGCCAGCCGGATTGCAAAAAGCGATGCCACCGTGCTCATCCAGGGGGATACCGGCACCGGCAAGGAAGGCATGGCCCGGTTCGTCCATGCCCGCAGCAACCGGTCAGACAAGGATTTCATCGCCGTCAATTGCGCCGCATTGCCAGAGTCAATGATGGAGGCCATGCTCTTTGGCCATCGCAAGGGTGCGTTCACCGGCGCTTCGGCTTCGTCCGACGGCCTGTTTCAGGCGGCCGATGGCGGCACATTATTTCTTGACGAAATCGCTGAGCTGCCGCTCGCGCTTCAGGCCAAGTTGCTTCGCGCGCTCCAGGAAGGCGAAGTGCTGCCCGTTGGCGCGACCCATGCGGTGCCTGTCAACGTGCGCGTCATTGCCGCTGGCAACCGCGACCTTGCCGCGCTGTGCGATCAGGGCGGGTTCCGGTCTGACTTGTACTGGCGCCTGAATGTTATGCCGCTCAATCTGAAACCGCTGGCGGAACGTCGGCAGGATGTGCGGGCTATCGCGGCGGCATTGCTGCTGCGCCAGCAGGCAGGAGACGCTTCATTTGTGTGGCCCACGGCACGGGCGCTGGAAAAGCTGATGACGCATCGCTGGCCGGGCAATGCCCGCGAATTGGCCAATGTGCTGCAGCGCGCACTTGTTCTGCGCGATGGCGAGCGGATTGAGGCGGACGATCTTCACATTGCGGCGGCACCGATTCCTGCAAGCGAACCGGTTCTGGTTCCGGCACAGGCACAGGCACAGCAGGCTCCGGCGTTTCAGTCGTCAGAGGCCGCAACACTGCAGGATGTAGCACGTGCATCGACGTTCGACCGGATTCGGA
>JAENVZ010000144.1 GCA_016650315.1 Alphaproteobacteria bacterium
TCTTGCGCTGGTCATGGCGATGGGCTGGCCTTTGTTTGACCGTCGCGCCGACGAGCCTTTTATAGATCCGGCAGAATTGCAGGGAAGCGTCCGCCATGCGTGTCGGCCGGGCATCGTTGCGCCGCTGCTGATCGCTATTGTTGCCGCTGCTCCGCTATGGTCCGCCGCCATGGCGGCTGTATCAGATCCCGTACCCGCCCATATCGTGCTGCCTGACATCAAGGGCTGGACGCGGGTTGATTATCATCCGGCCTATCCCTGGAAGCCGCATTTTTCCGGCGCGGATCATGAAGTGCTGGGCCGCTATCGCAATAGTCATGGCCAGAAGGTCGATCTGGCCATTATCGTCTATGCCCGGCAAAGCGAGGGACGCGAGCTGGTCGGTTTTGGTCAGGGCGCGGTTGATCCCGATGGCAAATGGGCCTGGTCTGCGTCTGCCCCGGCACCTGCCAAGGCAAGAGGGGAACATATTGTTGCTCCCGGCCCGGTGACGCGCGACGTCGTCAGTTTTTACAGCATAGGCGGTACGATCACCGGCAGTGCGGCGGAAGTAAAGCTCCAGACGCTGAAGGCTCGCTTGATGGGTGGTGATCAGCGCGGCGTGGCGGTTCTGGTTTCCGCCGAAGACCGCAAGGGCCATCCCGCTCAGGCAGCGATCAAGGCCTTTTTGCGCGACATTGGCCCTATTGCGCCAATCGCCGATCGCAGCGCTGGCAGGGATTGACCCGATTTTGTGCAGAACATCGGCAAAGCGGTTTCCCCCTGCCGTGATTGCGCATAAGAGCTTCAATTCATGTGCGGAATAGCGGGTATTTTTCATCTTGAGACGGCAAAGCCGGTCGATCCCGCGCGCGTTCGCCTGATGACTGACGCCATGGTGCATCGCGGACCGGATGGATCGGGCGTCTGGACGGCGCCCGGAGTGGGGCTTGGCCACCGCCGCCTGTCCATCATCGACCTTGCGGGCGGGGCGCAGCCGATGCTGACCGACGATGGCGCATTGGCGGTGACCTTTAACGGTGAAATCTATAATTTCGCTGCGGTCCGTACCGAGTTGGAATCCAAGGGCCATATTTTCCACACCCACAGCGATACCGAGGTCATTTTGCATGGCTGGCGGCAATGGGGGCCGGAATGCGTGCAGCGTTTTGACGGCATGTTCGCCTTTGCCCTGTATGATGCCCGGGCGCAGTCTTTGTGGCTGGTCCGTGATCGGCTCGGGGTTAAGCCGCTGCATTATGCGCAGCTTTCGGACGGCAGCCTGATCTTCGCATCCGAACTCAAGGGGCTGCTCGTGCATCCGCTGTTGCGCCGGGCGCCTGATATGCACGCGGTCGAGGATTTCCTTGGCCTTGGTTATGTTCCTGATGATGCGTGCATCGTACAGGGCATCAAAAAGCTGGGAGCGGGGGAAACGCTGCTGCTCCAGCGTGGGAAGCCATTGCCTGCACCGATCCGCTATTGGGACGTGAGCTTTGCCGACCGCAGCAGGGCCAAACCCGCTGCCCTGGAGGAAGAGCTGGTTGCGTTGATGCAGGCGGCGGTCCGGTCGCGCATGGTGGCTGATGTGCCGCTGGGTGCATTTCTGTCAGGCGGCGTCGATAGCAGTTCGGTCGTCGCTCTGATGGCTGAAGCGAGCAAGCGGGCCGTCAAGACCTGCACTATCGGTTTCGACGTCGATACGCTTGATGAAACCGCCTACGCCGAACAGATCGCCAAACGTTTCGCCACCGATCACAGCAGCCGTATCGTATCGTCCGACGATTATGCGCTGATCGACACGCTGGTGTATCATTTCGACGAACCTTTTGCCGATGCTTCGGCCTTGCCGACGTACCGGGTTTGCGAACTGGCCCGCGAGAGCGTGACTGTGGCACTGTCTGGTGATGGCGCGGATGAGGCGTTTGCCGGATACCGCCGTTACCGTTTCCAGCATACCGAGGAAAGGCTACGTGGTTTCTTGCCGCAATCGGTGCGCGGACCAATTCTGGGTGGGCTGGGCCATATTTATCCCAAGGCCGATTGGGCGCCGCGCCCCTTGCGCGCCAAGGCGACTTTGCTGAGCCTCGCGCAGAGCGGGGAGGAGGGCTATGCCGCCGCTGTTGGCGTTACTGGTCAGCCGATGCGCACGCGCCTGTTCAGCCCCGATGCGCGGACCGCATTGCAGGGCCACCGGGCGGAGGATCGTTATATTCACGCGATGCGCAATGCGCCTGCGCGTGAAGCGCTCGATCGGGCGCAATATGCGGACATGAAGATCTGGCTTCCCGGTGACATCCTGACAAAGACGGACCGGATGAGCATGGCGGTCAGTCTGGAAGCGCGCGAACCATTGCTTGATCACCGGTTGATCGAATTTGCCGCGCGCCTGCCGGTTTCGATGCGGCTGCGTGGTGGGCAAGGCAAATATCTGCTGAAAAAGGCGATGCAGGCCTATTTGCCTGAGGATATTCTGTACCGGCCCAAAATGGGTTTTGTCACGCCTGTCAGCCATTGGTTCAGGGGAGCGCTTGCCCCGGAAGCGGCGGCGATTGCGGGCGGTTCGGCACTGGCGCGCACAGGTTGGTTTGATGGCAAAGTCATTGCCAGGGCGGCGGCCGATCACAAGAGCGGTCTTGCCGATCATGGACGGCTGTTATGGCAACTGATGATACTGGATCGGTCGCTGGGACGGCTGTTTAACCTGGGTTAAGCCGCACTGCTGTCGATTCCCAATTCGGCGAGTTTGCGATACAGTGTCGAACGACCAATGCCCAGACGGCGGGCAACTTCGGTCATGCGGCCGCGATAATGGCCAATGGCGAGACGGACGACATCGGCTTCAATGTCGGCCAGCGCCCGGATATTGCCGTCTGATTCATACAGGGTGATGCCGATACCCTCGTCCGAAAAGGGTGCGTTGGGTGCTTGCCCCTTGTGCATCGCTTCGATCTGAGCGGCAATTTGCGGAAAATCGCTGGGTGTCAGGGCATCGCCGTCGCACAGAACGGCGGCGCGGAAGAGGGCGTTCTGCAACTGGCGGACATTGCCAGGCCAGCGATGAGTCATCAACAGGTTGAGCGCTTCGGCTGTGATCCCCAGACTGCGCAGACCCGGCTGGGTGGCGATGCGGGCAAGCAGATGGCGGCACAAGGCAGGAATATCGCCCGTGCGTTCACGCAGGGGAGGAATGGTGAGTTGAACGACGTTGAGGCGATAATAGAGATCCTCACGGAAGCGGCCAGCTTCCACCTCGTCCTGCAATTTGCGGTTGGTGGCGGCGATGACGCGGACATCGACATGCTGCGGCATACGCGCGCCTATGGGCTGAGCCTCGCCATTTTCCAGGACACGGAGCAATTTCACTTGCGCATCCATTGGCAATTCGCCGATTTCATCCAGGAATATTGTGCCGCCGTCGGCGTCGATAAACCGCCCGACCTGACGTTCGAATGCGCCGGTAAAGGCTCCGCGTTCATGGCCGAACAGTTCCGATTCCACCAGATTGATAGGAATCGCGCCGCAATTTACCGTCACCATAGGGTGTTTGAAACGGGGTGATGCCGCATGAATGGCCTGGGCAATGACTTCCTTACCGACGCCGCTTTCGCCCTCAACCAATACGGGAATGCGCGCGCGTGCAGCCTTGGCCGCGATGGCCAGCGCTGTACGAAATTGCGGTGCAGAACCGACAATTTCCTCAAAAGCCAGCGGCGTGGACATTTTTTCGGTCAGTGGCCGCAACTCGCCCACGTCAGGCGCGGCGGTAATAGCGGCGTGCAGCGCGGCGAGCAGCCGATCGGGCGCAATCGGTTTTGACAGGAAATCCGTCGCACCCGCACGCATCGCCTCAACCGCAACGGCAACACTATTATGTGCGGTCAGGATCAGGATCGGCAGGGCAGGGCGGCGTTCCTTGATGTCCAAAATCAGCTTGCCCGCGTCGAAATCCGGTATCCAGTGGTCCAGCAATATGGCGTCAAGGCGCATCCCGTCCTGCGTGCCGAGCATCGCAATGGCGGTTTCACCGTCATTGGCGAACACGGTCCGCCAGCCCGCACGCGTCGCCAAAGCGGCAACCAGTCTGCGCTGCGCAGGTTCATCGTCGATCAGCATCAGCAGGGGCATGCCGTTTTGCGCCATGAAGACCTCATTTAATTGGATGGATGGCCAACATAACTGTCCGGGGTAAAGACCCTATTAATCTAATAAGGATTCTTTCCTGCACTTGGGCTTGAGGGATGGGACGCATATGACTAAACAGGCAGCGAAACGGAATCTGCAAGGGGAGCGTCAATGGCATCGAACAGTGACATGAAGAATGAAATGAAGACGTATGAAAGTTTCATTTCATTCTTCAAATGGGGGACGATCATCAGCTTCGGCATTGCCGCGCTTGTCGTCTTCCTGATCGCCTGATAGGCACAGAACCCATGAAAATTGCTGTTCTGAAAGAGCAGACCGAAGGCGAGAGGCGGGTTGCCGCCACGCCGGAAACGGTCAAGAAGTTCATTGGCCTTGGTGCGAGCCTGGCGGTTGAGCAGGGTGCGGGCGAATCGGCGTCGATTGCAGATTCTGATTATGCTGGCGCGGGTGCGGCAGTTGGCGATCGTGCAATGGTGCTGAAGGATGCGGACATCATATTGGGTGTCCAGGGTCCGCCTCCAGCGAGCCTTGGCGGTGCCAAGGCAGGCGCTTTGCTGGTTGCCGGACTTAATCCTTTTGGTGAACGGGCGCGGGTTGATGCTTATGCCGCCGCCGGGATTGAAGCGCTGGCGATGGAATTCATGCCACGCATTACGCGTGCGCAGTCGATGGACATATTGTCATCGCAGTCAAACCTGTCGGGCTACAAAGCCGTGCTGGACGCTGCGGCCGAATATGGTCGGGCCTTTCCGATGATGATGACAGCGGCGGGCACGGTTTCGGCCGCGCGTGCCTTCATCATGGGTGTGGGCGTTGCGGGGCTGCAAGCGATTGCGACGGCGCGGCGTTTGGGTGCGCAGGTGTCTGCTACCGACGTCCGGTCGGCGACCAAGGAGCAGATCCAGTCGCTGGGCGCCAAGCCGATTTTCGTTGAAAATGTTGCTGGCATCGAGGGTGAAGGTTCGGGCGGTTATGCTTCGGAAATGTCGGAGGAGTATCAGAAGGCGCAAGCCGAACTGGTATCCAGCCACATCGCCAAGCA
>JAENVZ010000145.1 GCA_016650315.1 Alphaproteobacteria bacterium
CAGGCTTTCGATCTTCCTGCCCGCCATCAGCGCGATGACGAGCAGCAGCACCGTTGCAGGGACAAGAACCGCAAGCCCAAAGGCGGGCGCGGCGGCTTCGGCGGCATCTGTCATGCCGCAATCATGATGTCAGGCATAATAGCTTTTGTAGGCGTTGTAATAATAGCCGGCATCGCCGAAACCGGCACGCGCCTGCGCCCTTATATCGACCATGGACAGACTGGCGCCAACAACATGGGCGCCGACCTCGTCTAGGTTGCGCAGGGCAATTTCGACCGCCTTTGCCGGCGTTTTTCGCCATCGCACCAGCATCACGACGCAGTCGGCCTTTGCCGAAATGACCCGGCTGTCATCGATCGGCAGAACGGGCGGGGTGTCGAGCACGACGAAATCGAACAGGTCGCGCAGATCGGCGATCAATGTGGCAAAGGCGGGGCTGTCGGCGAACTGCGCTGCGCTTTTGTGATCCGGTCGGCGCGGCAGGATATACAGTCCGCTCGCTTCATCAATGAACACTGCTTCATCCAAAGTGCCCTTTCCCTCCAGAAGTGCACCCAGACCGATTGACTTGAGGGGGTCGAATTCCGAACTGGAGACGCGGCGGCGAAGGTCGCAGTCGACCAGAATCGTCCGCGCGCCAGCCAATGCCGCCGAACGGGCAAGGCAGATGGCCGATGTCGTCTTGCCTTCGCCAGGAAGGGCAGAGGTTACCGCCACGACAATCGAATCCCTGTCGGGTTGAGCAAACTGGATGGACGTGCGCAAACGCCGGAACGCCTCGGAAAAAGAGGATTGCGGTCTGTCCACGATCATCTGGACCGGCGGAGAGGCGGCTTCGTTCTTGTCGAATTCAGGCGATCTGGCGGTATCGGGGATGGAACCGAACGATGCCACGCCCAATTTCCGTTCAACACCGTCGCTCGTTTCTATGCCGCGTTCAAGCAGTTGCATGATCGCGACTGCGACCGCTGAAGCTGCAATCGCCGCGACAATGCCCAGCACAAGGAAAACCAGCAATTTTGGTGATGCCGGCATATTGGGCACACCCGCACGCGCAATGATATAGGCATTGCCACGTTCAAGCCCGCGTTGCGCCCGCATCTGCTTGTATCGGTCCAGAAACGCCTGATAGAGCACACGCGCGGATTCTGCATTTCGGTCCAGTTCGGCAAGCCCCACCGACGCGGCATTGTTTACCGCCAGCGTGCCTTCCGTCTGATTCAGCGTATGGTTGAGGGAGGCTGTGCGCTGCCGTGCCGCATTGGCCTGGATGCTGACATTGGCAACGATGCGTTTCACCTCGCCATTGATCTGATCGTCGATGTCGCGCAGTTCTTCCTCGGCATTGAGCAGATCGGGATGGCGCGGGCCATAACGCTGACGAAGGGAAGCGACCCTGGCGCTGGTCTGCGCGCGTTGAGCGCGGAGCTGACTGACCACGGGTGAATCAAGCGCCGCGCCCAGTTCTTCGCCCGTGCTGCCGTGGGCAAGCTGCGCGCGTGCGGTCGACAGGCGAGCATCGGCTTCCGCTTGTTGCGCGCGCGCTTCGGCAAGCTGGGTGTTCAGCCCGGACAGTTCATCCTGCGCGACGCTGCTGTTCTGGCTAGCCTCGAACAGGCCGTGACGCGCCCGGTATTGGGCGACCGCAGCTTCGGCGGACTGCACCTGACCGCGCAGTTTTTGAAGCTGCCCTTCAAGAAATTTGCTCGCGCGCCGCGTTGCGCCGGATTTGTCCTGAACCTGATTGCTTATATAGATTTCGGCGATGGTGTTGACGACGCGTGCAGCCATTTGTGGAGATTCGGATTGGTACGTAACGTTGATGGCATATGAAAATCCGTTCCGTTCAACCTGCACATTGTTTCGCAATTGAGTGATGGCCGCACGCCGGGCATCAACGGCTGTAATGGGCGTCCCATCTGCAAGCGCATGGTTGAATTCGGGGTCTTGTGTCAGCTTCAGCCTGTCGACCACTTTACCTGCCAGTTCGGATGATTGCAGAACCGCAACTTCGGTATCGACTGCAGCAGAGTCGGGATCGACGGTCGGGACGACCTGATCGACCTTGATGACCTGTTCGGCGCCGCGTTCAAGGGCCACGCTTGATTGCGCGATGTAGCGCGGCGGCGTTAGGACATAAGCGGCAACCGCGATAAGGAGCATGACTGCACTGATGGCGAGAATGATGGGCAGGCGTCGACGGATGACGCGCATTAACCCGCGCAGGTCGATCAGGGCGTCCTCATCGACATGGTTTCCGGTTCTGTTGAGCGTATTGGGCAAGTGTTGAAGTCTGGCATCCATCATGGCGTCCCCGTGATTATGCGTGACACAGACAGGGTCGCGCTAAAGCGATTCATGGCTCAGCCTTCGAATATTACATTGTCCTGTCACAGCAGTGCGGTTGCCAAAATTGCAGTGCAACTGATTCGAGGATTGAACTGTGCGCTTTTCTTGCATCGCAACAAGCGGACGGCGCTGGACCGTGCGAAAGCCGCGACCTGCTGGAACGACGCAAATATGATAATTTTATGAATTTATTAAGATTGCCAGGTAACCATATTACAAGCAAACCCGGCGTATAAGGGTCTTTCTGCCAGCCTATTGCAAGCGGGCAAGGAGACAATAATGGACTTAACCCAAAGACCCCACATCCGCGGTATGGCGCGGGTGCCGTTCGACAGCTTTTATCATCGACATACGCCGCGTTGGCATTTTCGCAGTGCCCTGCTGCCTGCTTTTGGCGGCGCGATCCTGTTCGGCTGCCTGGTCCTTTCTTCGGCACTCGCCATTATGGCCTGACGGTAGTTCCCGTCACTGGCGATGGCATCTCGATGAGATGTATGTGAAGGGCTTTGTTGCACAACTCCTGACGGGCGGATTTCGATTTGGCATGACCGCTTCGCGCGCCATTTCGGTCAGTTGGCAACACCATATTCGTTCCCGAAAGCAGACGTCATCCGGTGGCTTTTGAACCGCAGTCGTTTATATAGCTGGCATGGTAAACGACGCGCTTCCGACCATCACCAAAAATGCGGCGCAGGGACTCCCGCGCCTTTGATCCTCAAGTAACTGAGATCAAAGTCCGTGCCGCAATCCTCAATCGCTTCTACCAATTCGGAACTCCCTGTACCGTCCGCGTCGCATAGATAAGCAAAGAAAAAGGCAAGATGACATTCGATCCGGGTGGGCTGCAAAGCCATTCCAAGGTGGAGGGTCTCTTCTAAATTTGTCTCTGATCCGTTTTATCGTTGAAGAGGCAAGCCGTCGAAATATATCTCAAATCTTGCCTGGTTCGCTTCGGAAGAACAGCCTTTTCAGGCTTTCACGCCGGGGGAGCGCTTCTCTGGTGTTCGCCGCCCAGCCTCGCCTCGCCTCACGTCTGGCCGCAAGGTAAGACGGATCAAGCATAGACAGTAGCGTTAAGGGAAGTGCGGCCATCGGCCAGCGAATTTGAACCAGACGCCGCCAATATTGCAGCCGGGCGCGAACGCCCTTCACGAGAGCGTCGGGCACATCCATTCGGAGCATTTTCCGCGCTGTGAGCAGCTGCGTCTTCATCGCATTATGGGCATAGGGTTGTTTGAATAGCCGGTCCAACTGCTGCCACTGGAAATCATCAAAATCCGCGACCAGGTGCTGGACGTCGATCAGGTGACGCAGGTCGACGCGGCCGCGCAGATAATCCCTGCCTTTAAGCTGGTCATGCAGCAGGAGGATCGCGGCACATGCAACGGCGGAGGGTAACAAGGCAGTGCTTCCCGGAAGCCTTATCGGCGCCGCATCGCATGCGAGATCCCTGAACTGATAAAACAATGTGGCGACGCCACCATATTCGGTGTGCAGGTCGATCGTGCCAGCATCTTGCGGTCGCCAGAGGACGGCTGGTACTTCTGTGCGAAGCGCCGGGAATTCCAACTGGTAGCCGATGGCGGTCAGTTGCTCGATCGTCGCGTAGAAATGTTCTGCAGGCACCATGAGATCCAGATCCGCCAACATGCGCTGCCCTCGCCGGTCGGGGTTCGTACTCGCCAGCCAGGCAGAGCCCTTCAATAGGATCGGGCGAGTGCCATGCGCATTCATGACCGCGCAAGCCTCGTCCAGCTGGCCGACAAGGCGCTGATTACGCTGCTCGTTACGGGTCAGTATCTCGCAAAGGAACGTCCGCACATCCGATGGCAGCGCGGGAAGGTGCCCGGTATCCATGAGGCGGGCCGAGACGGCGGGCGTACAAAGCGTCTTGTTGGCGAGGGCGATTACGCGTGCCCAGTCAGGTGCTGCGGGCATTTCTCCCCGCAGGCCCGCCAGCAGATGATTGAGATGGTCAAGCCGCGCCATCGCCGCACAGCTTGTCTAGCAGCGCAGCCGCTTCATCGAGATCATCATAGTGCAGCTCGAAGGTCCGCGCTGCGGTAACCGTGCGGATCAGGGTATCGAGTGCGGCGCGGTCTACCTCGCCGCTCGCCGAGGCGGCTTCGGAGAGCAGTTGCCTGATTAGGCGCGCGGGCTGAAGTGGCACCAGCCGGGTCCCCCCGGTCTTCCTTCGCCGCAGCATCACGATCCATCCGATGGGCAGCGGCGCCTGCTCTGTCGGTTCGGGCGGGAGGAGATAGCGGACGCGCTTGCCGTCGGGTCTCCAGTGAATCGCGGGCTGAAGTCGGTCGGCATATTTGGCGCTCATCAGCGGCCAGGCCCCCGACTTGACCGTCGGAAGGAAGGACAAGCCCTGAACCTGGCCCTTGGCGTCGAGCATGGTGATGTCATCGCCCTGATAGGCAAAACCGTTGGCGAGCAGCCAGCAGGTCAGCGTGGTCTTGCCCGCCCCCGGCCTGCCGGTCAGCAGGAGCGCGCGTCCATTGCGGTGCAGGCAGGCGGCATGGAGCGCCAGGGACCAGCGCGGGTCATCGATAATGTCCTGCGTCAGACGCGCCTTGACAATCGTCGCCGCCCGCGCCGGTTGTAGGAGCGATGCCCGCCCACCATCCCGGCTGAACAGGGGAAAGCCGTGCAAGGACCAGATGTCATAACGCCGCTCAAACGAACCCGCTTGACCTTCGAGATGGGCAAAGACAGGTGCAATATGATCGGCCAGAGCCTCGTCATGGTATCGCAGTATCAACCGCCTCCCGCCCACAGCGACGGCTTGAGTCATCGCCCCCGGGCCGACAGGCGGAATTTCGATGGCACAAACCAGACCGGAATGGGACCAATTCTCCAGAACATCCCGGAGCATGGTTGACGCCGCATCGAATCCGCGATCCTCAACTTCCTGCGTGAGCTGTCGGAGGCTGACGCCATCTTCCAGACGGCATCCGATGTAACCGCCGATCTGGTTGACCTCGAACAAGGCGCGCTGAGACTGCGACAGGATAAGCGGCTGATCATCGATGAACATGATCGATGTCCCGGGGGTAAGGCGCAACGTTAAGTCAGGCCCCGATCGAGCTCTTGGCTCATCCACCAACAGATGCGGCTCGCCCGTTCTAATGACCCCTGCCAGGACGACCTGGACCGGTGCCGGGTCCGTCATTAATGGGCGGGTTGCCGGGCGGCTGAGGATCGGGGCCGTTACCCACCCCATTGTTGCCCTTTGAGCCACCACCGCCGCCGCCGCCAGACTTGGCGATAGCTGCAGAGGAAAGTGATGTGGACAACAGGATCGTCATTGCCGGCGGAATGGTGGCCGCAAAGCGCCCACAGGTTTTAAGAAAGCGACGTCTGTCTTCTACACCTGACAGAAGGTTGGGATCCTCAGCCATCGTTACCGTCCTCGTCTATTCAATGCCCACAATACTACCATCTCGCGCGATTACTGAAAGGTACTATGAAGAGGTATATCCTTCGCTATGACTATTCCTCTCGCTCAGCGGGGCAAGGCTTCGTAGCGTTCTTTCTCCGATGCAGAAGAAATGCTTGCCAATTCGTTTGCTCACTGCAAGGCAGTTATCCAGCTTTTCAACTCAATAGCCGCCTGTCCGGACCCGGCCCAATTGCGGCCGAAAAGCAGCCCGGCGACAGCGCGCCAATGACTCCCGATCCACTCAGCACCGCCATATCTCAAAAATCGACGATGTGGCGGAATTGCGCGAAGTACATTTGGCCGTCGCTCACTTGGTTATGTGCGCCCAAACTGAGGATGAATTATTTCCGCTCCATCGCGAAGCTGCGCAAGATGGTCTGACCACCACTGCGCCATTTTTACCCGTTCGGCCCAGTGAGCACCACGATGATAAGCGGCCCGCACATGATCGCGATCGCTATGAGCAAACGCCCGATCGATAGCGTCGGGATGATGTTTCACTTTGGGGGCAATGAGTGCGCCTCGAAGAATGTCGGCGGGATTGTGCTGCGCGCGGAGCGTGGAAACAGCATAACGAAATATCCGTCCCGAAAAAGCCCGAAGACGATGCGCCGTTTCGTGGTGCCCTTTTCGCTCGAGCCGCTTCAGAGCAGCAAGCAATTCGCGCGCCTCCTCGAGCTTCTCACGCGCCTCCTTGAGGCCGACGTCCGGATAGTGACCCAGCGTGATCTTCTTTGCCACGCCATGGAACCGAAACTTGACCCGCCATACCAGCGAACCAGATGGCTGTACCGAAAGATACAGCCCTTTGCCGTCCGCTACCTTGTACGCCTTATCTCGGGGTTTCAGTGCCTTGATCTGTACGACGGTGAGCATTGGGGCCTCATATCCAGAATGACCGTTGAGGCCCCAGATTCGAGCCCCAAAATTATCCGGATGAAGATGAATTGGGGTGGACGACACCGGAAAGCCGATGCCTCAATATACCAGTATTTCAGGGGTTTTTCGAGGATTTTCAGTCCCATAGACGGGGAAAGGATGGTGCCGCTTACAGGACTCGAACCTGTGACCCCCGCATTACGAATGCGATGCTCTACCAACTGAGCTAAAGCGGCTTGTACCCGACAATGATTTACTGATTTCGCGTGCGTGATACCAGCCCTGATTGTCGCGTCCCGCCGGGACGGGATGGCGGGCGCTTACCAATGTCCTGCGCGCCTGACAAGTCGGGATTGCGCGGCCCGGCGATATTATTGGCGGTCCCGCAAAGGTTAACGCTGCCGCAAGGCAGATTCATCCGATCTTTACCATCGTTATGGCAAACAGTCCCCGATCAGGAATTTTTGACAAGGCCAGACGATGGACAATCCGCTTGGACATGAGGCCGCTCATAATCTGGAGGACATGGATTATGCGGCGGAGGATTCCGGGATAGAGGCGCCGCCCGAAATCGGCAATGACGAGCGGCGGATGCATGTGCGCGCCTATAATTACTGGGCGTCGTTGTTGCAGGACCGCAGTTTTCCGTCGATTGAGGATCTCGATCCCGCCGACATAGAGGATTTTGGACCGCATAGCATCTTGCTGGATTTTACCGCGGGCGTCGAAAATCCCGCCGTCGTTTATCTGGGTTCGGCGCTTCGTCAGGAGTGTGAGATCAAGGGCGAAATCCATTATATCGCCGAAGTGCCGAGCCGGTCGCTGGTGTCGCGCCTGACCGACCATTATCTGCAGATTATCGCCAATGGCGCGCCCATCGGCTTTGAAGCCGAATTCACCAATCAACGCGGCGCGGAAATTCTCTATCGCGGCATATTGATGCCGTTTTCGTCCGATGATGACACCATCGACTTTGTCTATGGCGTTATAAACTGGAAGGAATTTGCCGACCGTAATCTGACCGACGAATTGGTGCTGGAAGTTGGCCAGGCGCTCCGCAGCGCACCGAAAATTAACGGAACCACGCCGGTCTGGGCCGATGGCCCATTGGCGGGCGGCTTTTCTGCCGGTGGCGTGGTCAAGATGCCCGCACTTCTGGTGCCGGTTGAAGAAGCTGGCGAACTGGTATTGACCGAGCCGGAGGGCGATGCATCGCTTGCCGACTGGCTGGCCTTGGCGCGCGATAGTGCGGCCGAAGCTGGCAGTTGCGAAGGGCGCAGCCGACAGGCGCTATACCGGGCGATCGGTCTTGCCTATGACTTCGCATTGGTCGCGCAGCGTTGCCCGGACGATTATGCCGAACTGCTTGCCGATGCGGGGATCAAGGCGCAGACGCGGGCGCCGATGACGCCGATCGTCAAGCTCGTCTTTGGCGCGCATTACGATAAAACCCGTTTGGCCGAATATGCTGCCGCACTTGATCATGCAGGGGCACGGGACATGGAATGCGGGACGCTTGCGGCCTATCTGGAATCCTATGAAGGCGGCCTCAAGGCTTTGGTCCGCGACGAACGGGAAGCACGCCGCACGGTAAAGCCGACGGTGGTCAGCCGCATCGATGCGGCACGCAGCAAGCTGCGGTCGGCACCGGCTATCGCGCTTGAGGACGTGCCGACCGATTCCCATGGTTTTGTGGTGTTGGTTGCACGGCGGGAGGAGAATGGCGCGCTGTCGATCGTGGCCACGGTTCAGCGTGACTCGGCTCTTGCCGAACAAGTCGTTCGGAAGGTTGCAGGCTGACCTTAAGGCATCATGAATAGCGCCGTGGCGATACGACAGGTTCTGTCATTTTATTTCTTTCTTTCGATACTTAATTTCCGGTTTTGGGTTGAGGGACCCATAGGGGACAGGATATAATCAAAAAAATGGCGCGCTTTCTGACGCTCCCGGACAGGATGAACCCAATGGCTACCAAAGCCGCAGAATCTGACGCGGATCAGATTGTTCACGCGCTGCAATCCGCCCTTCGTCATGGGGCGCTGCCGGGAGAAAATGAGGGGTTTGACGAGGGGGCTTGCGAGGAAGCGGCCAAATTCCTCGGCCGGGCGATCCACGTTCGCCAACATGGTGAACCGGTCATATCACTGGAGACATTGACAGGGCACGACGGGCAGCGGCTGATGCGCCTCGCTATCGTCAATGACGACATGCCCTTCCTGGTGGATTCCGTTGCCGGAACGCTGTCGGCGCAGGGCCTTGCCATCCATCGGCTGATCCATCCCGTTGTGCGTGTAGTCCGTGATGAACAGGGTGTGCTGACCGAAATATTGCCCCCGGACAGCAGCGGCGCGCGGCGCGAATCCGTGATTTATTTTGAGGCTGATCGTGCCTACGCCCGGCAACGACGTGCACTGATCGACGATGTGCAGACGACATTGTCGCATGTTCGCGCTGCCGTTACCGACTGGCCTCAGATGCAGCAGGCGCTGTTGAATGACGCGGACGCCACGCATGACAGCGAGGGCGCATCCCTTTTACGCTGGTTCCTTGATCGCAATCTGACCCAATTGGGACATGAAATCCGCAAACGGGACGGCGAAACGAAATCGCAAATCGGTATTTGCGCCGTTGCGGGCGAACCCATGCTCTCGCCTTCGTCGGTCGAATCCGCCTTTGCCTGGTTTGAAGAGGGCAAGCCAAGCCCGCTGATCGTCAAGTCCAACCGCATTTCCTGCGTCCATCGCCGGGTTCTGATCGACCTTGTCATCCTGCCGGTGCGTGAGGGGGGCAAACTGGTCGCGCTGTCCATCCATGCCGGTCTGTGGACCAGTTCGGCACTAAGCGCACCGCCTGAAAAGGTGCCACTGCTGCGTTCCGCCCTTGCAACGATGATGGAAAAATTCGGCTTCGACCCGTCGGGCCACGCGGGCAAGGCGCTGTCCCACACGCTGACCGCCTTGCCGCACGACCTGTTGATCGGGTTCAGCAGCAAAGCATTGGAACATGTCGCACTGACAGCCATGTCCTTGTCGGACAGGCCACGCCAGAAAATGGCGCTGGTGAAAAGTTCTCTCGGTCGCCACCTCTTCGCTTTCGTATGGCTGCCGCGTGACGACGTATCGACGGGCCGCCGCGTCGCTATCGAAGACATGCTGGTGCGCGCCGCCCATGCACAGCTTTTAAGCTGGTCGATCGTGCTGGAGGAAGGCGGCCTTGCTCTCAGCCGCTATGTGCTCGACTTGCGTGAGGGCGGGCGGATGCCCGATACGGATACCCTCAACCGGCAATTGGAAGAAATGCTTCGCGGCTGGGCGCCCGCCGTCGAAAGCAGCCTTGCCGAAATCGGCGAACAGAGCAGGGCCGCCGCCTTGGCCCTGCGCTATGCCCCGGCGTTTCCGGCGGCCTATCGTGCGGGCGCCGGCCCTGAAGAAGCGGCCGTCGACATCTTGCAGATTCATGGCCTGACCAATGCACATACTCGCAGCGCGCTCCTTTACCGCAATCGGGAAGATGGGCCGATGCGCCTGCGGCTGAAACTCTACAGCATCGACCCCATCGTCCTGTCGGAAGCAGTCCCTGCGCTGGAAAATTTCGGTTTCCGCGTGATTGAGGAGATGTCCACGCCGCTGGGCGACGACGGCACGCTGGGCCATATCCAGAAGTTTGTTCTGGACCTCGCCCCCGGATCGGATGCGCGCGAGGTGATTGCCCGATCCGGGACGGTGCAGCAGGCGATTGCCGACGTGCTGGAGGGCGCGGCGGAAAATGACAGGTTCAACGAACTCATCATTGCGGCCTCGCTGGACCTGCGCGCGATCATCCTGTTTCGGTCGATCTTTCGGTATCTGCGGCAGACCGGCGTTGCCTATGGCCTTGCCACCTCCGTCGATGCTTTGCGCCGGGAACATGCCATCGCTCGCGATCTGATCGAATTGTTCGAGGCGCGGCACGACCCGGCGCGCGGCGACAAGGGGCCGTCCGACGCGGCAAAGGCGAACAAAGCCATTGACGCTGGCCTCGAAGGCGTGTCGGCGATTGACGAGGACCGCATGCTGCGGCTGGTCCGCGCCGTCATGATGGCGACATTGCGCACCAATTTCTATGCGCCTGCTGCCGACGAAGCGCTGGCGTTCAAGC
>JAENVZ010000146.1 GCA_016650315.1 Alphaproteobacteria bacterium
GGCTTACGGATTCTGGTACAATCCTCGAACCTGTTATTGGCGTCGGGCGATTCATAGCCGGTGCAAAATAACACCGGGATGCCGCGAAGTTGAAGCGACTCGGCCAATGGATAAACGGGTGTTCCGTTCAGATTGATATCCAATATGGCCGCGTCAGGTGCCTTGGATTCAGACAATAGCTGGTTGGCTTCCTCAATCGTGGCGGCGGGTCCCATCACTGACCAGCCAGCATTCCTGAGTGCTTCCGTCATCTGCATGGCAATCAGCATTTCGTCCTCAACGACGAGCAAATTACCCGTCACATGTGTGTCGGCATGGGAGGATGCGGAGTCATCTTCGGCTTTTGGTAAAACCAGATCGCAACCCTGCGACCGCATTACGCTTGCCGGCAAATAAGCTGACACCTGAATGCCTTTTGGATCCCAGTCGATGTTCACTTCGCCACCCAGTTGCAAGCCGGTTACGGTCGTGATCAGGTTGGAACCAAAGCCTTTTTGCTTGGGTGGAGTTACCTCAGGGCCATCGCTTTCGCGCCATGAAAGGTATAATCGGTCAGCGTCCCGTAATTCCCATTCAATATCTACCCGGCCCTGATCTATCGATAGCGAGCCATATTTTACTGCATTTGTAGCAAGTTCATGGATTAAAAGCCCGATAGGCTGAACCGCCTTGGGCGACAACATGACGTCGGGACCATGGCACTGTACCTGACCAGGGCGTTCATAGGCGGCAACTTCGTCCTGGATGACCTTAAGCAATCGTGCACCGCTCCAGTGATTTTCCGCAAGCAGCGAATGCGCACGGGCAAGTGCTGATACGCGGCCAGTGACAGCCTCGACAAAGGCATCGCGCGTAGATGCCTTGGTCAGCGATACAAGCGCCTGTACAATAGCGAGCGCGTTTTTTGCCCGATGATCGACTTCACGCGCCAGCAACGACCGAGCCTCCTCATTGGCCTTGCGTTCTGTAATGTCCCGCAAGATGACAGTCGAAAGCCGCTCATTACCGACTACAGCTTGCGATATGGAGGCCTCAACTGGAAATTCCCTGCCATTGGCGCGCAGTCCGCTTATAGCGCCCAATGCTCCCATCCGCCGGCCAGTTTCGCCGGTTTTGCCGAAACGGCGAATGTGCCCTTCATGCGCGGCACGAAACCTTTCGGGCAGAAAATTCGAGATAGGCCGACCCAGAGCGATTTTGCTGTCCATGCCAAACATTGCTTCCGCGGCCGGATTGAAAAATATGACGTTGTGGTCATTGTCGATCGTAATGATCGCGTCCATCGCCGTTGTCACAATGGCCTCAAGGCGATTCTTGGTTTCTATCGCGGCCTTGAGGGAGGCAGGATCGTTGATATAATTACTGTGCATCACCAGCCCCTTGAGCAAGAGTGCAGAAACGTCCTCACATTTTCAGGAAATGTGTATTAACAATTACTTGGTGTCAACTTTATTCGGGGCTGTATTTTTTCTTGGTTTGTTGAAAAATAAAATACCCGCCTGAACCAATTCGGAACTGGCGGGTATTCTGTATGAGTAATTATAGATGGATATCTGTCGTCAATATATCCATTATGGTTCGATTTTCTTGATTATCGGAGCGTTTACCTTTCCAGGCACATCGCGATGCCCATACCGCCGCCGATACACAGTGTCGCAAGGCCTTTACCTGCGTTCCGTTTCTGCATTTCGTACAGCAGGGTCGTCAGAACACGCGCTCCCGATGCGCCGATCGGATGGCCAATAGCGATTGCGCCGCCGTTCACATTGACCTTGTCTGGATCAAAGCCCAGTTCCTTGCCAACCGATAACGCCTGCGCTGCAAAAGCCTCATTGGCTTCTATGAGGTCAAGGTCGCCAATCGACCAACCCGCCTTTGCCAGCGCACGTTTCGTTGCAGGAACAGGACCAATGCCCATGATAGAAGGGTCAACACCCGCATGGGCCCAGCTTGCAACACGGGCAAGCACAGTTGCACCACGCCGGGCGGCTTCCTCGGCCGTCATCAGGACCAGCGCGGCTGCGCCATCATTGAGGCCGCTGGCGTTGGCAGCGGTGACTGTGCCGTCTTTCTTGAAGGCGGGGCGTACGCCTGTAATGCTGTCCATTGTAACGCCGGCGCGGATATATTCATCGTCGGCAAAAATGGTTTCGCCCTTGCGCGTTTTGACCGTAACGGGTGAAATTTCATCCTTGAACCGGCCTGCCGCACGGGCAGCCTCCGCCAGATTCTGCGAACGCACCGCAAAGATGTCCTGTGCCTCGCGGGTGATCTGATATTGTTCGGCGAGGTTTTCGGCCGTAATGCCCATATGATAGCCATTGAACACGTCGGTCAGGCCATCCTTGATCATGGTGTCGATCATTTCCAGATTGCCCATTTTCTGCCCCTGACGCAGCGATTGGCAATGCGCGGACATGGACATGCTTTCCTGTCCGCCGGCAACGACAATGCTCGCGTCGCCAGTGGCGATTGCCTGAACTGCCGAAGCGACCGAACGCAAGCCGGAACCACAGACCTGGCTAACGCCCCATGCGGGTACTTCTTTGGGAATCCCCGCGGCCATGGCGGCCTGACGCACCGGGTTCTGGCCATGACCAGCGTTCAGCACCTGTCCCATGATGACTTCGGACACCTCTTCGCCTGCAACGCCGGCCTGCGCCAGTGCGGCCTCTATGGCAATGCGGCCCAGTTCATGCGCTGGCGTTGTTGCGAATGCGCCAAGGAAGCTGCCGACAGGGGTGCGTTTGGCGGCGGTAATGACGATATCGGGCATAATCAACTTCTCCTGAATCCAAAGTTAGTGAGTTGCGGTCGCCTTATCACCGCCGATTTGATTCCAAAAGCCATTCCGCCAGCGGCGTCCAAAGTTGTTCGCGGGCGCGACCGCCCACAATCATACCGACATGGCCACTGTCGAGGCGCAATTCCTTGCCCCCGCGACTGGCGCTTGCGGCGGGAACTATATGGTCGGTATTGGATATGACGTTGAGGAATGGGCATTGTAATCCGGCAGGATCGATCATTTCTCCGCCAACCTGCCATTGGCCCTTGCCGCTTTCATTGGCGCCATAGAGCCGTTCAAACAAGTCGCAGCCTGCGGCATAAGTCAATGGCGCGCCTTCATTGGCCCAGTCTTCCACAACGATGAACGCATTGGCGGCATCGAACCCTTCCGGCATGTCAGCGAACGCAGCATATTTCCGGATGGTTCGCCCTGGATCAAGAGTCCAGAAGCCCGATTGCAGCACCTCCATCGGCACATAACCAAGGCGTTCACACATGGGTTTGGCCTTGTCCCACAGGGCAAGGATCCGCTCCCGATCAGGTGGGGGGAAACCATCAAAGTCCCATGGCGCCGCTATCATGACCAAAGCTGACGTTTCCATCATGGCGCAGGCCGCCGCCGTCATGGTTCCGCCAAGGCAATATCCGGCGAGGACGGGAGGCTCTTTTAAATCAGCCAACAGTGGGAGAAGGCGTTGCGTGACATGTTCGGCAAGGCCCAGTTCCCGATCCTCAGCCAACGGAAATCCCCAGTCGACCAGATAGACATTCAGTCCACGCTCACGCAGATAACCGATCAGGGAATTTCTGTCCGACAGATCCAGGACAACATGTGGATTGATCAGGGAAGGCACGAATATGATGGGTCGTCCCGCACCGCCATAGTGCAGCAATCGCGCCGATCCCGCAGTTGCAACAATTGCGGCTTTCAGTTCGCGTTTGGTCCGTTTTGCCCATTGATATTTTTTCAGGCCCTCAAAGGCCTTTGCCCTGAAAACTGTGTCATTCTGGGTCTCTTTCCAGAGAATATCGAGAAAAAGCGGGAGTGGACGGGGACCATGTTGCGGCGCATCATGTTTTGGTGCTATTGCAATATCTTCAATGGCGGGAGTGGACGTAATGGCAAAAGCCTCAAAATCTTCTGGCGATTCGGAACCGGTCATCATCAAGAAATACGCCAATCGCCGGTTGTATAATACGGAAACTTCCAGTTACATCACGCTTGACCTGCTATCGAAAATGACCCGCGAAGGCCGGGAATTCGTGGTTGTCGATGCCAAGAGCAATGAGGACATCACGCATAACGTCCTCACGCAGATCATCATGGAAGAAGAATCGCGCGGAACCAATATGTTGCCGGTCAACTTTCTCCGGCAGCTTATTTCTATGTACGGTGACTCGATGCAGTCGATGGTGCCACAATATCTCGAAGCATCGATGGATGCCTTCCGCAAGAACCAGCTCCAGTTTCAGGACGCCATGAAAGGCGCATTTTCCGGCGGTCCGTTCGCGGAAATGGCCAAACGCAACATAGAGATGCTCGAAGTCGCCACAAGTGCTTTCAAGGGCAAGGTCGGGGAAAAGCCGGGAACGGCATCACCAGAAGCCAAGGATGATGAGATCGCTTTGCTGAAGGCTCAGCTTGAAGCGTTGAATTCCAAGATCGAGCGCCTTGGGAAATAACGCGGCCTGAAAGCTGCTGAGCGATTGCTCGCTCGGGCGGAGGCAATTCGCGTCTCGACTCCTTGCAATCTGAATCCTAATGGGCTGGATAAGGCCTTTTGGGCTGCTTTGCCATTTTATGCAGGTCAGGACACATTGAAACACGCACTTCCCGTCACACGCGAAAAGGATTTCGCGGCCTGGTATCAAGCCGTTATCAGCGAGGCTGATCTTGCCGAAGAGTCCGGCGTGCGCGGATGCATGGTGATCCGCCCCTGGGGCTATGGCATCTGGGAACGGATACAGAAGCTGCTTGATGCGGAAATCAAGCGGACGGGGCATGAAAATTGCTATTTCCCCCTGTTCATTCCGCTGTCCTATTTCGCCAAGGAAGCCGAGCATGTCGATGGTTTCGCCAAAGAAATGGCGGTCGTCACGCATCACAGGCTGATCATGCAGGATGGCGCCCTGGTCCCTGATCCCGAAGCGAAACTGGAAGAACCGCTGGTGGTGCGGCCAACATCGGAAACCGTCATTGGCGCAGCATTTTCGCGTTGGGTGCAGAGCTGGCGCGACCTGCCGGTTCTCATCAACCAGTGGGCCAATGTCGTCCGTTGGGAAATGCGCACCCGCATGTTTCTTCGCACCAGCGAATTTCTTTGGCAGGAAGGGCATACAGCCCATGCCTCCGCTGAGGAAGCAAAGGAAGAGACGCTGAAAATGCTGGAAGTATATCGCAGCTTTTCGGAAAGCGCGCTTGCCATGCCTGTGATCGCCGGTGAAAAGCCAGAAAACGAGCGCTTCCCGGGAGCCGAGGCGACCTTTTCCATTGAAGCGATGATGCAGGATGGCAAGGCGCTGCAAGCTGGCACGTCGCATTTCCTGGGCACGACGTTCAGCAAGGCTCAAAATATTCGTTTCCAGAACCGCGATGGCGAACTGGAACTGGCGCAGACGACCAGTTGGGGCGTTTCCACCCGCCTGATCGGTGGCGTCATCATGACGCATGGTGACGATGACGGGTTGCGCGTACCGCCAGTCATTGCGCCGCAACAAATCGTCGTGGTGCCAATGCTGCGCGATCAACCGGAGGATGACGACATCCTTGCGTATTGCCGTGACATCGTGGTGGCGTTGTCGCAATTGACCGTCTTTGGCGAACCGGTCCGCGCAGTATTGGATAAAAAGGCGATCAAGGCCGCCAACAAGCGTTGGAACTGGGTGAAGAAGGGAGTGCCGGTCATTGTCGAGGTCGGCGGCCGTGATCTTGCTGCGCACAATGTTTCCGTGCTGCGACGAGACCGGCTCTATGATGACAATGGCAAGCTTGCCAGCGCAACCCTGTCACGCACGGCGTTTCTTGAAGGCACAGCGGCGATGCTGGAGAATATTCAGACATCGCTCCACGATCAGGCAAACGATTTTTTACAAGCCAATATTGACCGGTCCATTACGGATATTGCGGGCCTGAAGGCGCATTTCACCACACATCCCAAATGTGGCTGGGTCGAGGTGCAATGGAGCAAGCCTACAGGCGCTGTTCTCGATCAGGTGGTCGAAACGCTGAAAGCTATGAAATTGACGCTGCGCAATGTGCCGTTAAATGCTGCTCCTGCCGATGGAGCTTGCATCTTTACTGGCGCACCGGCGGTCGAGCGGGTGCTGGTGGGGCGGGCATATTGAACCAAAATGGGTCCGGCAATCGGACCCATTTTCAGGTTCTTCACCCGTAATTACAGGACTTCGAACAGTCCTGCGGCACCCATGCCGCCGCCGACGCACATGGTGACGACGACATGCTTGACGCCCCGGCGTTTGCCTTCGATCAATGCGTGGCCGGTCATCCGCGCGCCTGACATGCCATAGGGATGACCAATGGAAATCGCGCCGCCATTGACGTTGAGGCGATCATCGGGAATGCCAAGCTTGTCCTGACAATAAAGCACCTGCACCGCAAAGGCCTCATTAAGCTCCCAAAGGCCAATGTCATCAATGCTGAGGCCAAAGCGTTTGAGCAGCTTGGGCACCGCGAAAACGGGACCAATGCCCATTTCGTCAGGTTCCGTACCCGCCACGGCCATGCCGACATAGCGGCCAAGCGGTGTCAGGCCGCGCTTGGCGGCAAGCCCTGCCTCCATTACAACGCAGGCCGATGCGCCATCGCTTAGCTGGCTGGCGTTGCCTGCGGTGATGACGCCCTTTTCGCCGATCACGGGCTGGAGCGAGGACAGGCCCTCCAGCGTCGTTTCGGGACGGTTGCCCTCGTCCTTCGCAATGGTGACGTCGCGCATCGACACTTCACCAGTTTCCTTGTTCATCACGCTCATTTTGGCGGAAACGGAAACGATTTCATCGTCGAATCGGCCCGCCTCCTGTGCGGCTGCCGTGCGCCGTTGTGATTGCAGAGCGTAAGCATCCTGCCGCTCCCGGCTGACGCCATAGCGGTTGGCGACAACTTCAGCGGTCTGAAGCATCGGCATGTATACGGTCGGAATCATGGCGAGCAGCTCTGGATCGGGCGCAACACGCATGTCCTTGGTTTGGACAAGCGAGATGGATTCAACGCCGCCCGCGACGCACACGTCCATTCGGTCCACGACTACTTGCTTTGCCGCGGTTGCAATTGCCATCAAGCCAGAGGCGCATTGACGGTCGATCGACATGGCCGCGACCGTTACCGGCAAGCCAGCGCGCAGCGAGGCGGTGCGCCCTATGGTCGTCTGCACGCCTTGCTGAAGCGCGGCACCGAAGACGACGTCGTCGATTTCGGCGGGATCGACGCCCGAACGTTCGACTGCCGCACGAATGGCGTGCGCGGCGAGCGTGGGTGAGGGGGTGGCATTGAACGCGCCTTTGTATGCACGACCAATTGCTGTGCGGGCGGTAGAAACAATGACGGCGTCGCGCATGGTGATGTCTCCTCTTCCAATGACCCGAGCTAGATCATACCGATTATTCGATTTCGGGTTAATCTATAGATTTGACGCGAGTGGCGCGCAAGCCGGGAGGCCATAACAGACCGAGACTTTAGCTCATTATGGGCTGAAACAAGCCAAAAGCAATGGTGGAAGCATAGATTTTCACGGCGTCGGGTGAAGCCAGGCGATTTGCCCATGCCCGTTCATCACAGGCTGAATTTAGCGTAGACATGGTCATTTGCGCAGCAATCAACGTGTCCACAGGCCTGACTGAGCCTTCGGCGATCCCGTCCATCATCATACCGGCATAGCGGCGGGCTAGTCTTGTGGCTTCATCGAATACCAGAGAACGTAATGGGGCAGGTAATGATTGCCGGGCGGTGCCGCGCAGCAATGGGCTGGCATTGGTGAACTGGACATTGAGCAGGGTCGCAATGGAGGAAGCCAAATGCTGCCAATAACTGCCTTCAGTTTCGTCCGCGGCCTGTTGCGAGCGTGCGATGATATCAAAGCTTCGTCGAAAGCAGGCAACGACCAGATCGTCCTTGGCATTCAAGTGATGATAAAAGCTGCCTTTTGTGACATTCAACTCCGAAGCGATCCGTTCCACTGATGCGCCGCGATAGCCGCGATCATTGATCAATATGGTTGCGGCGCGCAGAAAATTTTCCAGCGAATTTTTGCCCGCCACCTCTGGAATGACCGTGTCGAGCGAAATATCATGCGGCGACCAGATTTGACCGGGGGCAGCGATGCCATGGTCGAATATATCGAACATGCGAGCCTTGACCCTCTCGAAATCGGGCATGTCATAGCGTTCCAGCCAGACAGGCAGCCAATACATGTTTTCCAATAACACATTGGCGCGGGCCGTGAATGCGCTGTGCTCACGCTCGTTTTCGGGCGCCCCGAACAGAGCGCGCAGGCGCCGAAACATGTTTCTGTATCGTGCACGGGTTTCTTCCTGCGCCTTGTCATTCAACGTCCGCAGTTCCGAAAAGCCAGCATAATTTTTCGCCTCACCCTTGCGAATATGCAGCAGGTCTTCGAAATTAGCGTTGATAAAGCCCCGTATCCGCTCACGCGGCGTTTCATGGCGCTCTCCGGCCGCAATAAAGCTCTCAAGCCGGTCAATTGAGCGGTTGTAGCAGGCGACGGCCAGTTGCTCTTTGCGCTGGAAATAATAGGTAACGCTTGTCGTGTTGAGTCCGACATCGCGTGCAACATCGGCAAAGGTCATGCCGGTTGCGCCGCGCTCATTGATCAGCGCTGATGCAGCTTCCAATATGCGCTCATATTTCTCCTGATAGCGCGTTGTCCTTTCGGGGTTTGGGAGCATCCTCCTTGTGGTTTGCATGGTATTTATCTAGCAGCCTCCCCCAGTTCGTCACCGAAAACCATGTAGTGACTTCTTTACCGAATATCCGGTATGTATTAACCCGGAAATCAGGCAAGTGCTGCCCCGTATGCTTGTGTCGTTCGAAGGCAGATCAATACCTGACGATACATCGCTTGCTCTAACGGTAACAATCCTCCCACCAGGGCGTGGATTAACCCGGACAGGTAAAATTGCAAGTGTGTGATTCGGGGTGGAGGATGCAGAAAGAGCAGATCAGCGGATCCGAGTATCGCAATCGACGGGTCAATACCTTGTAAAAAATGGTGGCTTAAAAAGCTTCGGTCATCGCAAAATCGCTGCATGAAGGAAGAGAGATGTCTGTTATTACTACCCAAAAAGATAACGATGTGCTTGTTGTCACGTCCAACAACCCACCGGTCAATGCATTGGGCATCGCCGTGCGAGAAGGGCTGGTTGCGGCGATACGGCAGGCCGAAATAGATGATGATGTGAAAGCGATTGTCATCCGCTGTGAGGGACAGACTTTTTTCGCCGGCGCCGATATTGCTGAATTCACCAAACCACCCATAGAGCCGCTGCTTCCCACGGTGGTGGAAATCATCGAAGCATGCGAGAAGCCAGTGGTCGCCGCAATCCACGGCACGGCGTTGGGCGGGGGGTGTGAACTGGCGATCAGTTGTCATTACCGTATCGCTGTACCCTCTGCCGTTCTGGGCACGCCCGAA
>JAENVZ010000147.1 GCA_016650315.1 Alphaproteobacteria bacterium
ATGCATTTGGCGTACCCCGGCGCAGGCCGGGGTCCAGGGTCAAGCAGAACTGCGCTTGTGGCCCTGGATTCCTGCCTTCGCAGGAATACTGTAGATGAGTTGGCGTCAGCGCAGGTTGGTATAACTCGTCGCCGCAGCGACATCGACCGGCGGCCCCCTATCGGTTCAGTCTGATACCGATCCAGAGCGTGCGGGGCGTGCCCAGGTCGATGCTGCCCGCAGCATTGCGGGTTACGACCTTTTCATCGAAAATGTTTTCGGCGCGCGCAACGAGGCGAAGGGCAGGGGTGACAGGCCAGCTTGCAACACTATCCACCGTCAGCGCGTCAGGCAGGACGTTGGTTTGCAGGTCGTCTTCATATTGCTTGTCGGTATAGCGTAGCGTTGCTGACAGTTCCGGCCCGGATTGGGAGCGCCAGCCAAGTGTGGCGCTCGCCATGTGGCGCGGGCTTTGCGCTGGAGCCATGCCGTTGAGCGCGGCCTGAATGCCTGATGCCTTCACTACGCTATGGCTGTAGGCATAGGAGGCGCTGAGGAAGACGTCTGCCAGCGTCGCCTGCGCGGTCAGTTCCACGCCCTTGGCGACGATTGCATCGACATTCTGGCGTTGGCGGTAGACACCGTTAGCCGGGACAAATCCGACTTGCGGGAATGTCCCGGGGCCTTGCGCAACAGTCACGTTCGCAATCGCATTTTCGAGACGGTTGTAGAAAGCCGTAATACCAATAGTAATGTTGGACGTTGGACGTAAATCCAATCCAGCTTCAGCACCCTTCAGCTTTTCCAATTTCAGACTTGAATTTGCACCGGTCGCATCGGGGAACACTCGAAATGGTCGATAGAGTTCATTCAGCGTCGGCAACCGAAAGCCAGTATAAGCCGCCGCTCTCAGTGACAGGGCCTCTCGGATTTTAAGTAAGCTACCCATTCGGGCGGAAGCCCGCCAACCGTCACGTTTGTTAAAACGGTCATCAATAGTCACTGTGCCCGCTGGACTGCTCTCCTCGAAAAAGCCATTCGTGATCGTCCAATGATCGGCCCGCACGCCGCCGGTCAGCACCAGGCTTCCCCGTGTCCAGTCATCCTCGGCAAAAAAGCCTAAAGTGCTTGTCTGCCCGCCAGCCCGTCGCCGCGCGGTGACAAGGCCGGTAACCCCGCTATAAGCGTCTTCATACATGGTGCCGTCGGATATGCGGAGGTCGGACCCCAGGCGCAGCACATGATCTTCACCAACTGGCGGACGCAGTTCGATCTTGCCGCCGATCCCGGTGGAGGGGGTGTTGCGCTGGTCGAGCACCTTTTTGAAGCTTGATGAACTGATCACGATATTACTGAAATTGCGCGCTTGAACATAGGCTAGCGCATCGACCTGCCAGGGGCCGCGCGCGATCAGGCGGATGCTGGCATCCTGTCCTTCGCTGCTGTTGTCGGCATCGGCAAAGCGCAATGTCCGCTTATCACGATAGACAAGGCCACGCACCTGAATTTCCAGCGTGTCGGAAACCGGCGTAACCGCGCGAAGGCCAACCGACCAATTGTCGTAAGCCGCACGCACATCCGCCGCTGTTCGCTGACTTGCAGGCGAGGTATAAAAGCCGTCGCTCCGATCCCAGCGGCCCGATACCGAAACGAAACCTGAACCCAGATCGGGCGTCACTGTTGCGGACAACTCGGTCGCGTCGCGGCTGCCATAAAAGGCGCTGGCCGAAAGGTCCGGCAACAGATCGCGTCCGGCGCTCAGCATTTCGATCGTGCCTGCCACCGCGCCCGCGCCGAATGCGCCCGCACCGCCGCCGCGTGTCACGCGGATGAGCGACAGTCTGTCGGGCACCAGGGCCGTAAAAGGGATATAACCGAAAAAGGGATCGGCCTGCGGCACGCCGTCGAGCAGCACCAGCGCCCGGCTTGACGCATTGCCGCCCAGCGCGCGCAAGGTCGCGCCCTGCGCCGAAGGATTGGCCGAACGGCTATCGCTCCGCCGGAACTGGGCAAAACCAGCCACATCGCGCAACACATCCTCGATCCGGCTGCTGGCGTCGTTCGTTAGCCTTTCCCGCGTGATCGTCACGCTGCCATAAGCGGGCGTGCCGGGCGGCAACGGCAGACCTTCGCCCGTCACGATAATCGCGTCATCGGTTTCCGCTGATGCCATGCCGGGTGCCAAGGCAAGCAGAGAAACGCCGAGAATGAGCTTCCGCATAATGATGATTAATTCCCCTATTATGGCAGACTCATTGGCCCTTTAAGCTCAATAATCCCATATTGCTTTATCACTATGATTTCTTCAGGAGCCATTGCCCGCTGTCATTTGAGCGGTCAATGGCATATGTTCGGGGCCATTGCGGACCAGAAGTGGGGTGAAGCGGCGGGGGCGGTGCTTAGGCCGGATTGCACGGCGATCTTCCGGCCTATACGTGCCGCATAAGCGACCTGCGGTCCGGCATAGGCGCCGTCAAAATATGATGTGCCCCTTTTCCTTTCAGGCAGAAAATTTCCTTATTTTTCTGTACAGTCTGCCAATGCTTTACTTCGATTTAATCCATTTCGCGTAGACTGGGTCGCTAACACAAAGTGGATTCGGGATTTGTCGCGAGCGCCATATATCCAGAACAGAGGAATTCGCCGGGCGGAGCGCCGCAAGGTTATGATTCAGGCGAGCATTCGTGGTCACGGAATTGTCCGTTTCGACGCGGATGTCCATGATATTTCGGTCACCGGCTTTCGCTTTGACACGAGCTTCACGCTGCATGTGGGGACACGCCTTTGGCTCACCATTCCGGGCTTTGCAGGGTTTGAAGCCTCCGTCGCGTGGCGCGAGGGCTTTACCTATGGCTGTGCTTTTGCGATGCCGTTGCATCAGGCCGTTTGCGAACATTTGGCGAAACAGCATCCGGTGCAGGGTAGTCTGCATTGATGGTGACCGGGGTGCAATCCCCCACACGTAAACAGGGTGCGTTCCACGGTACTGGATGGGTGGCATGACCTGTCCCTAACTACGGGGCCTGGAGAATTTTCATGACCATGAAATGGATTGCCGCGGCCCTTGTTTCTGCATTGTGTTTGCCGGGGCCTGTCATGGCTGCGCTGGCAGCAGGAGAAAAGGCGCCTGATTTCAACACGCGCGGGGCATTGGCTGGCAAGGTTTTTACCTTGCATCTGGCTGAACAGCTCAAACATGGCCCGGTTGTTCTTTATTTTTTTCCCGCAGCATTCACGCCGGGATGCACGATAGAAGCGCATGCATTCGCCGAGGCAAGTGCCGCGTTCAAAAAAGCAGGTGCCAGGGTTATCGGGTTGTCTGCCGATCCTATTGAAAAATTACAGAGATTTTCCATAGAGGCGTGCAGAAACAGCTTTGCGGTAGCGACCGCTACGCCAGATGTCATAATCGCTTATGATGTGACATTGCCGCAGCGGGTAGGGTTATCCAATCGAACTTCTTATGTTATCGCACCAAGCGGTCGTGTCGCTTACACTTATAGCAACCCCAATCCCGCAGACCATGTCAGGAATATGTTGGCGGCGGTGAAGTCACTGGGTAATGAATAGATATTAAGCCTGAACAGGTTGCGCCAATATGCCGTGCAGCAGGATGTCGCAAATCGACTCCTCTGCCGCACCATAATCGGCCTTTGTCAATCGCTTGATCCCCATTATCGCCGTGATTTGGGGTTGGTAGTTGGTATAATACTGGGTCGATGCCCAGATCATGAAAATCAGGTTATAGGGATCGACTTTTGCAAGCCTGCCATTGTCGATCCAGTGCTGAATCACAGTGGCGGATTTGTCTACTATGGTTTTGAGGTTGGTCTTTAGATACTGTGACAGCACAGGCGCGCCCTGCAATATCTCGCCGGCAAACACCCGGGATGCTTCGGGGTAGCGGCGTGACAGATCGATTTTCTGCCGGATATAACGGGAAAGTTCCGTCTTCGGATCACCTTCCGGGTTTAATTCTCGCAGGGGAGAAAGCCAGATCCCCAGCATTCGTGCAACCATCGCGTTGTAAAGATCGGATTTGCTCTTGAAATAATGGTGCAAATTGGGTTGTGACATATCGATTTTGCGCGCGACCTTGTCCATCGTGGCGCCGTAATAGCCATAGTCGGCGAACACATGCTGCGCGGCGTCCAATATCCGTTCTTCATTACGAACCTGAATGCGGGTACGTTTTGCCGTCCCGCAGCGCCCGGCGGCCAGTGTATCGGCAGGAAAGCCAACTAATGTTCGGGGCATCGCTTTATATGCCTCTTTCGACAAGAAGAACCGCTATCGGGATCTTTTTGCTTGTTGCAATGTGCGTGCATTTCCCGATGTCGTGATGCGAGGGGAGTATGCCGGTCAATCCGGCGACTTGCATGACCAAAGTGCGCAGATTTCGAGAACCTTGAATATATATCCGAACCATTGAGAAATTTCCATCAGCACTTCTGACACGCGCGCTTCGCTATATCGGCGCTCGCATATAAGGAAGTGAGGATGAACGTTTGGTAACCGGCTATTATCATTGTCGCATCGCCGGTTATGCGATGTAGCCTATGTGTGCATGTAGGTGTCATGGCGCTAACGGATGCAACCACGTGTCCACAACATCCGGGACATCCGGATGTTGTGGTAATGACGCAATGCCTATTCTTGGCTCCGCAGGGGCAGGTCCCGAACCGATAACGGTTACGTTACGCGCTTTGGGGGGCGGCGTCGCCGAAGGGGCCTTTGCGACGGCGAGTCTTGGGGATTGAGGAGCCGGTAGTCGGAACCGATGCGGGCTTGGCGCCAGCACTATCGTCGCGGCTGAATTCGCCGGTTTCAAGCAATGTCTGGATCTCCTCGCCGCTCAGCGTTTCATATTCCAGAAGCGCACCCGCGAGCATGTGAAGCTGATCTTCATGCTTTGTCAGCACATGCTTGGCGCGATCATAACCCATTTCGACGATGCTGCGGATTTCCGCATCGATGGCCTGCGCCGTCTCATTCGACATGTGCATGTTCTGGCTGCGCGAATAGCCCAGGAACACTTCTTCTTCGCCCTCGCTATATTGCAGCGGCCCCATTTTGTCCGACATACCCCAGCGCGTTACCATGTCGCGGGCCAGCTTGGTCGCGTACTGAATATCGCCACTGGCGCCAGAACTCACCTTGTCATAGCCAAAGATGACCTCTTCCGCGACGCGGCCACCCATGGATACGGCCAGGTTCGCGTACATCTTGTCGCGGTGATAGCTGTAATTGTCGCGTTCCGGCAGGCGCATGACCATGCCCAGCGCGCGGCCGCGCGGGATGATCGTCGCCTTGTGGATCGGGTCCGAGGCGGGCTCGTGCATCGCGACGACGGCATGGCCGGCCTCGTGATAGGCGGTCATCCTTTTCTCGTCCTCGGTCATCAGCATCGAGC
>JAENVZ010000148.1 GCA_016650315.1 Alphaproteobacteria bacterium
GAGATATAGTCATAGATGCGCTGGGCATGTTCGGCATCATCGGCATAGGCCGACGCGACGCGCACGAACAGGTCCTGAAAACTCTCACCGGGCAGCAGATAGCGGTCCTTGAGCGTTTCCTTGCCGAAATCGGTTAGCAGCGCATCGCGGCTTTCATCCTTTTTTATGGGATAAAGCTGTGGGCGCACGGTGTGGCTGGTTTCTTCCACCGCCGCGGACGCCATGGCTTGCGCCAGTTTTTCCGTTGCCGCCTGCGCCGCTTTTGCTGGCGCTTCCAGCACTTCGCTGTCCTGTGTCATTGTCACGTCGCCTGCACCTGTTTCCTGCGTATCTCTGAAATCCATGTTCGCCCCCGAATGTTCCCGTTCCGTTCGACTCGGCTAACCGCTTTGAGGCAAGCGTCCCGTCTAGCATTATCCGTCAGCAATTTGGACCACGAATTTACAAATTTCCGCTGTCCAGTGGGCAAAAAGGGGATTGGGCGCCGAAACACGTCGTCGCCATGAAACACAATCTGTTGGGTTACCCCCGTAAGCCCTGACACAACAGATAGTGCCACAGATGCATCTTGATGCAAGAGGGTAATATATGGCCTGACGATTCGGTTCGCCGCCAAAAGGACTCACCTCACCGGCAGCGCGGATGACAATATAGTGACAAACCAAGGTCATCGGCGGCTTTGCGCACATCCGATGTTGGCAGGTGCAGCGAACCGGCTATGGACAAAAATATTTTTCGTCCGTCTCGGGGTTAACGGCATTGACTTTCAATGAAGGTCGGAAGGTCCGCGCGTCGCCGCCACGGCTGCATGATGGCCGGGTTGTCCGCTCTAAAAATCCGGCTTTTCATAATGGGAAGGCGGTGCAATCACTTCCATCCGTTCGGACAATAAAGGACGGAAGGACGGGCGCGATTTAAAGCCCGCATACCAGCGCTTGGTCGGTTCGTGCCCGATCCAGTCGATACCGCCCAGATAATCCGCGACCGAAATGTGCGCCGCCGCGCTGATGTCCGCCAGACTCATCGTTGCGCCGCCCATCCAGTTTCGATGGTCGAGCAGATAGTCCATGTAGTCCATATGCGTGTTGGCGCGCTTCATCGCCTCTCGCAAGGTCCGCGCATCGGGAGCGGCGCGTTCGACGATCCGTTTGCGCATCCGCTCGTGCAAGAGTGGGGCCACGACATCGCCGTAGAAATTTTCATCAAACCATGCGGTTAGTCGCCGGATTTCGGCACGGTTCGTCGCGCTACCGCTGATCAGCGGAAACTTTTCAACCGTTTCCTCGAAATATTCGCAGATAGCCTGTGAATTGATGAGGGTGATGTTGCGTTCCACATCGGCCATGACGGGCGTACTGCCCGCCGGGTTCATGTCGAGGAATTCATCCCGCTGCAACCATGGAGATTCGCGCACCAGATCATATCCGATCCCCTTTTCGCCCAGCAAAAGCCGGACCTTTCGGGAGAAAGGACACAGGGGAAATTGATAGAGTTGCCACATGTCGCCCTATGTAGCGCGCGGACGCATATATGCCAGCGAGGAAATACGCCGATTGCGTTGTTTCAGGCAGGGGAGCCTTATTGGCCGTCCAGAAGTCGTTTGAGCACAACGGCATCGGCGGGCGCTGACTGGCTGGCCATCGGCGTCGGTCATGGCCGCTGCGTCTTTGCCATCATGCCTCGCCTGTGACACGCCGACGAAATCGACCGCCATCCAGACGATCCCGGCCGCCCACAACAACGCCATCCAGCGGTTGCGAAAGATAGAGGAGAGTTTGGGACCGAACATGAGTCGTAAGGATAAGGCGGCAGGATTAAGAAAGTGTCTGCATGAAATGCCAGGACGCCGGACGATTGAATGAATCGCCCGACGTCACGGTTTTCTGGTCGGTTGGCAAGTTTTAGCGGCAGCTCACTCCGCCTCGGTCAATCTCGCGGCCGAGCAGCGCGCCTGTGCCCGCGCCCAATATGGTGCCAAGCACCGATGAATGTCCGCGATCCAGACTGTTGCCGATCGTCCCGCCGACCGCCGCGCCGATGATGAGGCCGGTGGTGCCGTCCGAGCGGCGGCAATAATAGCGGTCATCATGACCACGATAGATGCGGGTGGAGCGGGTCACGCGGATCGTGGCATAGCCGTCGCGGTAATAACGGTCCGCATAATAGCCGCGATAGCTGGGGTCTGGTCGGTTCCAGTCATAATTGCGATAGTAGCGCACTTCGTTATGCTTGCGTTGGCCCAGGTGGCGGCCATTATCATGGTCGCGATAGTGGTCGCGCCGGTCATGGCGGCCATCACGGCGTTCATCGTGCTTGTCACGATCGGCGAGGGCTGGTGTTGCGCTAACGGCCATCGTCACCATCGACATCGCCAGCAGCGCGTGTTTCAAAATCGGTTGCATTATCTTTATCCTTATTACCTTTTGTAACAACGCCTGACGATAGCGATTGTTGCATGAACGAAACGTGGCATGCAGGCTCACCCCCCGCTTCATGGCGACGGGCCATGCACCCGGTCCCCATCTAGGGTCAGGACCTAATTAGGCATGGCGGCTTGTTGACGCCTTATTCCGCCTCCATCTTCGGCGCGACAACAGACAAAGATTTTTCGGGCTATTGGAGCGTCGAGGGTCTAGGCATTGCGTGGGCACTACGCCCATAAAGGAAGTCGTCATGGCCAAAAGCCAGAAGAAATCGAGCCGGGAAGTTCGCAAACCCAAGGCAGAAAAACCCAAGAAACAGAATGCGTCCAACCCCTCAACCAAGCCGGGGCCGGTAGGTATCACGACCCTGAAATAGACGCGCATCGCCGCTTGAAGATGTTTCAGGGCCGGTTGACGGGCGATCCTGCTTTGCGCACACAGCAAGGCAGATGGCTGGCAAACAGGTGCTGGCAAAGGGGCGTGCATGAGCGGCGAGGTGAAATTGCACGAAAGCTGGCGCGAACCTCTCGCGGGCGAGTTTGCCAGCCCCTATATGCAGGCGCTCAAATCCTTCCTGATGGAAGAAAAAGCACGCGGCAGGCGCATTTTCCCTAAGGGAAGCGAATATTTCCGCGCCCTCGATCTGACGCCACTGGAAGCCGTTCGGGTGGTGATTCTGGGGCAGGATCCCTATCATGGCGAGGGGCAGGCGCACGGACTGTGCTTTTCGGTGCAACCGGGGGTGCGGCCGCCGCCGTCACTGGTCAATATCTACAAAGAGCTACAAAGCGACCTCGGCATTGCCCGTCCAGCGCATGGGTTCCTGGAGCATTGGGCGCGTCAGGGCGTGCTGCTTTTGAACAGCGTATTGACCGTGGAAATGGGGCAAGCCGCATCGCATCAGGGCAAGGGGTGGGAACGATTTACTGACGCTGTGATCGCGCAGGTGAACACGCGCACCGACCCGGTCGTGTTCATGCTGTGGGGCAGCTATGCCCAGAAAAAGGCTGCGTTTGTGGATGGTGCCCGCCATCTGGTGCTGAAGGCGCCACATCCGTCACCACTGTCGGCGCATAATGGCTTTTTTGGTTGCCGGCATTTTTCAAAGGCGAATGCGTTTCTGGAAAGTCGCGGCCTGCCGCCAATCGATTGGGCGCTGCCAGAGCAAGTGTAACGCTGGTGCACATGCCATGGAACGTTTAAGGTTCGTTGCAGACGGCGCTTATGCCGACCTGATAAGGGGGATTGCGGCATGGCCGGGGAAAGCGACGACGATTTCATCTATGACGAGGCAAGCGGCGAATGGATCAGCGCCGTCGATGCCGCAGCCAAAGTTGCAACGAGCGGCATAGAGGTGCGCGATGCCGTCGGCAATTTGTTGGCCGACGGAGATCAGGTGACGCTGATCAAGGATCTGAAGGTCAAGGGCGCGGGCCAGACGCTGAAGCGTGGCACACTGATCAAATCGATCCGTTTGACCGGTGATGAACAGGAAATCGACTGCCGCCATGACGGCATCAAGGGCCTGGTGCTGCGGGCGGAGTTTGTGAAGAAGCGGTAGTGACGTACATTATCGTGAAGGCGACGGCATATTTCGAAGGGCGCTTATCAAAGGCCTCTCGCCCCGACCGAGGCGGTGGAAAGGGTTAGATAAATGGATAAGAATCAAAATCCTTTTGTGTGGGACGATCCGCTTCTTCTCGATGATCAGCTCACTGACGACGAACGGATGATCCGCGATACCGCTCGCGCTTACGCTCAGGAAAAGCTGCAGCCACGCGTCATTGAGGCCTATCGAGACGAGAAGACGGATCCTTCGATTTTTCGCGAGATGGGTGAACTCGGTCTGCTCGGACCGACGATCCCTGTGGAATATGGCGGCGCCGGCGTCGGCTATGTTTCCTATGGCCTGATTGCCCGAGAGGTCGAACGCGTCGATTCCGGCTACCGCTCGATGATGTCGGTGCAGTCGTCTCTCGTCATGCATCCGATCAACGCATATGGCTCGGAAGAGCAGAGGAAGAAATATCTTCCCAGGCTCGCGTCCGGCGAGTGGATCGGCTGCTTCGGCCTTACTGAACCTGACGCTGGCTCCGATCCAGGCGGCATGGTGACCCGGGCAGTGAAGATCGATGGCGGTTATCGGCTCAACGGTTCGAAAATGTGGATTTCCAACTCGCCAATTGCCGATGTCTTCGTGATCTGGGCGAAGTCGGATGCCCATGAAAGCAAAATTCGCGGGTTCATACTTGAAAAAGGAACGACAGGCCTGTCGACTCCCAAGATCGCTGGCAAGCTGTCACTGCGCGCTTCGATTACCGGTGAGGTAGTCATGGACAATGTCGAGGTTGGTGAAGAGGCGCTGCTGCCGAATGTCGAAGGATTGAGCGGTCCGTTCGGTTGTCTTAACCGTGCCCGCTATGGTATTTCCTGGGGCGCGATGGGAGCTGCCGAATTCTGCTGGCACGCGGCGCTGCAATACGGCCTTGACCGCAAGCAATTCGGTCGACCCTTAGCCCAAACCCAACTGTTCCAGAAGAAGCTGGCCGACATGCAGACGGAAATCGCTTTGGGCTTGCAGGCTTCGCTGCGTGTTGGCCGCCTGCTTGATGAAGGCCGCATGGCGCCGGAAATGATTTCCATCGTCAAGCGCAACAATTGCGGCAAGGCGCTCGACATTGCCCGTGTCGCCCGCGACATGCATGGCGGCAATGGCATTTCCGAGGAGTTTCAGGTCATGCGCCATATGTGCAACCTCGAAACGGTGAACACCTATGAGGGCACTCATGACGTTCACGCGTTGATCCTTGGCCGCGCCCAGACAGGCCTTCAGGCGTTTTTCTGAGGCTCAGATGGATCGCTCCAGGATCGTTCATGAAAACTTCCTGCGCCGCGTGGCCGGAGGCGACCTGCCGCAAGGCCGATCGCCTGCCGGACCGTTGTCGCGCAGCGCTGCCGTTTCGATCTACCGGTCCGCCTGCCTTTCCCGTGCGCTTGATCGGACAAGCCGCACCATGCAGGCCGCAGGGCAGGGCTTTTACACAATAGGCTCATCCGGCCATGAAGGCATGGCGGCGGTTGCCGCGGCACTGCGGCCTACGGACATGGCCTTTCTGCACTATCGTGATGCCGCGTTTCAGATCCAGCGGGCCGAACAGGTTCCTGGCCAGTCGATCGTCTGGGACATGCTCCTGTCCTTTGCCTGTTCGGCGGAAGATCCCATCTCTGGCGGACGGCACAAGGTTCTGGGGTCAAGAGCACTCAACATTCCGCCGCAAACTTCCACCATCGCCAGTCACTTGCCGAAGGCGGTGGGGGCGGCCTATTCTCTGGGGCTCGCTCGTCGTCATCCGCCCGAGCACAAGACATTGCCGGACGACGCAATTATCATGTGCTCATTCGGGGATGCGTCGGTAAATCATAGTACCGCCCAGGGTGCATTCAATGCTGCACAATGGACGGCTTACCAATCCGTACCATTGCCGCTTCTGTTCGTTTGCGAAGACAATGGTATCGGTATCTCCACCAAAACGCCAAAAGGGTGGATTGACGCGACATTTTCGCGCCGGCCGGGCCTGAAATATTTCGCCTGCGATGGCCTCGACATTTACGACACCTATCGCGCTGCCAGGGAAGCTGAAGATTATGTCCGCACCCGGCGGAGACCTGCATTTCTCCATATGCGCACTTTGCGGCTTTATGGTCATGCGGGCGCGGACATGCCCACAACCTATATGAAGCGCGAAGAGATGGAAGCGGAAGAGGCGAATGACCCGCTGTTGCATTCGGTGCGGCTGCTCTTGGAAGCAGGTGCACTGGCTCCTGCCGAGGCGCTGGCGATTTACGAGGAAACGAATGCGCGCGTGGAACGGATCGCGGCCGAAGTCGTGACCCATCCGCGCCTGAAAACTGCCGCCGAAGTGATGGCAAGCCTGATTCCGCCGCCGCGCTCATGCAAACCGACGAATGGGCCAACCGCTGAAGCGCGTTCGGAGGCCTTTGGAGGTGATCTCAAGGCAATGGCGGAGCCGCAGATCATGTCGCGCCTGATCAACTGGGCGCTGACGGATCTGATGCTGGCATATGGCGAGATCGTGTTGATGGGCGAGGATATCGGTCGCAAAGGCGGTGTTTATGGTGTCACGCAAAAGCTTGTCACGCGGTTCGGCCGGGACCGGGTTATCGACACATTGCTGGACGAACAGTCAATTCTGGGGCTGGGGATCGGTCTTGCGCATAACGGCTTTCTTCCGATCCCGGAGATCCAGTTCCTCGCCTATCTCCACAATGCCGAGGACCAGTTGCGTGGCGAGGCGGCGACGCTGCCATTTTTCTCGAATGGTCAGTACACCAATCCCATGGTCTGTCTCTTATACACATCTCCGA
>JAENVZ010000149.1 GCA_016650315.1 Alphaproteobacteria bacterium
CAAGGTCGAGCGGCTGACGTCGGCAGCGTGATGCTGCTGGATGGACGCGGGCAAGCGGTCACCCGCGCTGCCCGCGTCCCCGTCGTTGAAATGTAAGGTTGGCACGTGAATCTGATTCGAACACACCCGCAGAACCTTTCGTCGATTTGCGCGGTTCAGCTTGAGTATCGCAAGACCGCCGTCGATTACGCCATCGCTCGTATCGGCCTCCTGCACGACAGTAATATTGGCGCTTTCAAAGGTGATGCCTTCTTCGCCGAGATTGAGGGCGACATGAAGGAATGGGTGATCGAAACGCTAACACAAGGGGCTTATATCCGTGAATACCACATCTGGGAAAAGGACACGAAGGCGTATGTTCTTGAGCAAGCGCGACTGAATGGCACCACATTACCTCCACCGAAGCCCACCTCAGCTTTTGTTTGGCTGCGAGAAACCCTTACGCTGCTTGGCGCAACGATTTCCTCCGACGCAGGGCTGTTCAACGCTCTCTACAATCCGCCGTATGACAGGCTGATTGAGGGGTCGAGAGCGGCGTTCCACAGGGCTTTGGCGATGTTTCCGACGCCATTTGCCCGGACGATGTTGAGGGCCTGACTGCGCAGCCTCGCCATGACGCCGGGATTGATGCGGATGCGGCTGGCGTCCTCGGCGAGGGTGACATCGCGGACCCAGTGGTTCTTGTTTTCGATAGCCCAATGATTGCGGATCGCGCTTGCGAAGGTTTCAGCAGAAAGCATGACGGAGGAGACATAAAAGGCGGTTTCCTTGCGGTTTTTCCAAAGCCCGGTCGCGGCGGAACGGATCAAGGTTTGCCGGGTGACGCGCACCACGGCGGCGACAAGCGGTGCCCATGCGGCACCATCGAGCGCCGATCCAGGGGTATAGACTTCGACGCGCCGATCCTCCTGGCGATTTCGCGCAAGATGGCGGCTGTCATCGGCTTTGATCGGCGCCGTCGCCGCGACGATGCCTTCGAGGCGGCGCAGCAAGCCCTTTTGATTGCTCTTGACCTGAACGATCAGGTCATTGCCGGTCTGGCGGGCGATTTCAAAGGTTTTTTTGACAGTGCATGGCATCGAGCGTGAACACCCGTCCCGTCAGCCCCAGCGCGGCGATCAGCGCCTGCGCCGCCGGGATTTCGTTGGACTTCTCGTCGATGACCTCATGGGCGAGGATGATCTGATGATCGACACCGAAGGCACTGAGGACATGCGCCGCCTTGCGATCGGCGAAAGCATCGAAGCTCTGCCGCAATGTCTTGCCGTCGATGGCGATGAAGCGGGAAGGTGCTCCGGCGCAAGTCCGGTCGAGACCTTCGGCGTGGCGCCGAAAAGCGCGTTCCAGTTCATTGGGATCGATCTGTTGCAGGATGCCACGCACCGAGGTGTAGGCCGGTGCCCGCCGAAGCGCAGCGCCAGGAAAAGCCGCATTGAGCAGCGCAAGCCTCCGCTGGATGAGGGCGTGGATTTGCCGGTAAGAACGCGCCCCGCTCAGCATGGCGATGATCGAGAACAGGACCACACCGGCCTGACCGTAGATTTTGCCCTCCGCACGACGGCGGTCCGGGATCGTGGCAAGGCAGGACGCAAGATCAATTGGCGATGTCATGAAGCAACCTCCGAATCAGGTTGCTCCCCATAGATTCAGAGACTTCTCGCCGGGAAAAGCGAAAAATCACATCACCCGAAACGCCCCGCTCCGGCTCTCAGTCGAGAGCGTTGAACAGCCCTGGGATCAATCCACCCCCGCTTGATCATCTCGCGCAGAGGATACTTGGTGAGGACGCGCGAGCGGGCCGCGACCTGATCGGCTGGTGATTCGGCATTTCCGACATCCCAATCTGCTTGTGCGCGAGCGAACTTCTCGGGAGCCTCTCCCAGCGCAATGCCAAGCGCGCGTGCCATATTGGCGCTAATCCCGCGTTTGTTACTCAATATCTGATTTACCGCAGATGTCGTCGTTCCGAGCGCGAAGGCCAGGTCTGTTTGCGTCCATCCCTTGGCCTCCATCATAGACCGCACATATTCTCCCGGTGATTGGTGGTCGCTCATTGGTTCCCTCGTTGCTCCTTGGAGTGTCCATATACAGGCTGATCACCAAATCGTCAATATCGCATTAACGCTTCCGTTAAACTGACCTATATGCTTGACTATGCCGTTCCCATGTGCAATAAGGGGTTATGAACAAACTCGACACCAAGGCCCGCGCCCAAATCCTGCACCTGCTCTGTGAAGGCCAGTCCATCCGGGCAATCACGCGCATCACTGGCGCCAGCAAGAACACCGTAACCAAGCTTCTGATTGATGTTGGCAAGGCATGCGCGGCCTATCACGATGAACGCGTTTGCAACGTGAAGGCGTCTCGCATTCAGTGCGATGAAATCTGGTCGTTCACCTATGCCAAGCAAAAGAACGTGGCAACGGCAAAGCGCAAGGATTTGGCTTACGGCGACACATGGACTTGGACCGC
>JAENVZ010000150.1 GCA_016650315.1 Alphaproteobacteria bacterium
CCTCCTCCTTCAACGCCTTGCACGCCTGCGTCCCCGAATAATCAAACTCGCACGCCTGCCCGATGATGATGGGACCAGCGCCGATAATGAGGATGGAGGAGATGTCAGTTCTTTTGGGCATCAGTGAATCAATCCGGTTTTTGCTTCGCATCCCCAACCGTCATATTCGACGCCGAACATGATTTCGATCTGAAGGCACGTCTTGGTCAGCGCCCTGATGGACGCCTCATCCGACTTTTGTTCGCGTTCGAGGAAGAGGAATGGCTGACCATCTTCCGGCTCCTCCCTGTCCAGAACGACAAATCCGAAACTGCTAGCCTTTTCGGTCAAGCGCTCAAGGGCGTCTTCGCTTCCCCGGAAACTGACATCAATAGCCCGAGGAATCCCGGACCTGTCGCCATTGCGGGCAAGGTTGGCAAGGACGTCCTGATCGGCTTGCCACTCCTGTTCCAGTCGTTCCGGATCAATTTGGGGTAATTTCATGCGTCAGTTTCCAGACCAGCAACAAACCGCTGGAACAGATAGAAGCTGTCCTGCGGCCCCGGAGACGCTTCGGGGTGGTACTGCACTGAAAAGGCCGCATGGTCCGTCAGTTCCAGCCCGCAGAGCGAGCCGTCGAACAGCGACACATGCGTCGGCTTCGCATTATTGGGCAATGTGTCGATGTCGACCGCGAAGCCGTGGTTCATGCTGGTAATCTCGACCGCGCCATCGGACAGGCGCTTGACCGGGTGGTTGGCGCCGCGATGGCCCTGGAACATTTTTACGGTTTTTGCGCCCACCGCGAGGCCCAAGAGCTGGTGGCCAAGGCAGATGCCGAAGATCGGCATGTCGGCGTCAAGCAGCTTGCGGATCACCGGCACCGCATATTCCCCCGTCGCGGCCGGATCGCCCGGCCCGTTGGACAGGAACACACCGGCGGGCTTGTGCGCCATCACGTCCTCATAGCTCGCGGTGGCGGGCAGCACCGTCACCTTTGCGCCGGCGTGGACGAGGTTGCGGAAGATGTTGTTCTTCGCACCATAGTCGATGGCGACGACATGGGGGCGGTCTGTCCCCCCTCCGTTCGTCGAGACACGCTGCCCAGCACTTGCCTCGCGTCCCTCGACTTCGCTCGGGACGAACGGTGCTTTATGAGCCTCCCCCTCCCCGTTTGTGTCGAGCGCAGTCGAGACACCCTGCGCCAACGGCGTATCTGTCTCGTTGACCCCATAACCAAAGCCCAACCGCCAAACGCCGTCCTTCCACGACCGCGTCTTGCCCGTCACCTCGATGGCCAGGTCCATACCCTCCAGCCCCGGCCAGCTTTGCGCCTTGGTCAGCAGCGCGTCGATGTCGAACTTGCCCTTGGGATCATGCGCGATCACCGCATTGGGCGCGCCCTGCAAGCGGATACGCCGGGTCAGCGCGCGGGTATCAATGCCCGCAAGCCCGATCCGCCCATTCACCTTCATCCATTCGTCAAAGGGCAGCACATTACGGAAACTGCTCGGCCGCGTCACATCCTCACGCACGATGCAACCCAGCGCATGGGCCGCATCCGCCTCTACATCTTCGGGATTGGTGCCGACATTGCCGATATGGGGAAAGGTGAAGGTGATGATCTGGCCTGCATAGCTGGGATCGGTCATCACCTCCTGATAGCCGGTCATAGCGGTGTTGAAGCACACTTCGCCCACCGCATTGCCAACAGCGCCGAAACCGCGTCCGAACAGGACGGTTCCGTCCGCCAATACCAATATCCCTGTGGCTCCTTTGGGCACGGTCGGGGATTTGGCGTCAGCCATGGCAAATCGTCCTTTTTGTGTTCTTGGGCATGCCCGCATTTAACAGGCTAAACGGACGCGGAACTAGGCCCCCGCGCCGCCCGGGTCAATCTATTAAAATCAGAAATATCCCGCTATAGCTGTGCGTTTCCAGACAAAAGGATGAAAGCGCCCGATGATTCGAGACCAGATCAAAGCTGCCCAGACCGCCGCCATGAAGGGCGGGGACAAGGAAAGGCTGGACGCTGTCCGCCTGATCCTCGCCAAGATCAAGGACCGCGACATCGAACTGCGTACCGCCAAGCAGATTCCAGAGGATGATGCACTGGTGACCGAAGTGCTGCAAAAAATGGTGAAGCAACGGCGCGAATCGATTGCCATGTACGAACA
>JAENVZ010000151.1 GCA_016650315.1 Alphaproteobacteria bacterium
TACTTCCCTTTGGCTGCGAACCAGCTTTCGACACCCGGTTTGATTCGTATCCGCGTAGCGATGCTTTCGCGGATGCGGGCAATTGCCTGATCGATGGGCTTGCGTGATTCAGGCGTCAGATGGGTGGTTGCATAGGCGTCCAGCTTGTCGAGCATGGCCTTGTCCTTTGATCCACCGGCCAGTCGCGCGACATAGCGGGAGCGTGAGGAGATATCGACCAGCTTTTCAACCTCTTGTAAATGGGCCAACGCGAAATCGACCGCCATGTCGGGGTGGTGGCCGCTGACACGTGAAATGAGCGCGGCGCTGTTGGTTACGCCCGGTTCATCGGTCAGGGCGAGGTCCAGTGCTTTTTGAGCGAGCGCTCTGTCATAGGCGGCGCCCAACAGGCTGAAAAAGCTATTCTTTTCTAGCTGTGATGGAGCAGCATTGGCCATGGCGCGCAGCTTGTCCCAATCGGCTTTGCTGGCATACCGGGCAACGACATTGAGCCAGGTGGTACGCAGCGGGCCATCCAATGCCGACGGATCATGATCGAGCCGTGCGAAACGGTCCTTTGCAGCCCCCAGCACTATGGGATTTCCCATCGCGCCGAGATCAACGATCAGGCTGCTGCGCAGGATCGCGTTCTCGCTGCTTTCACCCGCGATCGGGGCGAACCCTAATTGGCGCAACGCAGGTTCCAACCTTTTGCCAGCGAAGGCGGCGATTTTCGCTTGCAGGGCCGGATCGCCATCAAAGGTCGAATACAGCCCATAAAGATAGTCCGATACCTCGCTCAACATCTTGGGCTGTGCGTCGGCGGGCACCGCGCCGAGCAAATCAAGCGCCTTTGCCATTGGTTGTCTGTCGGCATAGGCCATCGCAAAATTGTCGGCGAGCAGGCCAAGCTGGTCGATCGGTTCCAGTGTCGTGAAATTTGCCTTGAGAGCCGAAAGCGTCGCTTCATTGTACAGCACGCGATAATAGCCGCTTTGCCCTGCATTGACGATCAGTGGGCCACAGCCAGCAAGTGTCATGCTTCCTGCGCCATTGGCAATGATCGCACGGCTTTTCTTCTGGCCTGCGATGCGGGCGATGACGGGGACATGCCACATGAGTGGAGACCTATCCTTGCGGTCGCGGGTGAATTCGCCCTGCGTGAGTGACAGGCTGGTCATGCCGTTCGTGCAGGTTGCTTCGTTGACCTTGATAAGCGGGATACCCGGTTGAAGCGTGAAATCATGCGCAATTTGGGTAATGCCTTTGGCGCCAGCGTTTTCGACAGTGTTCCAGAGGTCGTCGGTCACGGTGTTATGATAGGCGTAATCCCTCATATATTGGCGAATACCATTCCGCCAGACGTCCGCACCGGCAAAACCTTCCAGCATGGTGATCACGGCTTCGCCCTTCTGATAGGTGATGGAGTCGAAGGCTTGGCTGGTCTGTTCCACCGTTTCGATCTTCTGGATAACGGGATGGGTGGTGACAAAGGCGTCGAGTGCCATGGCGGCCTCTTTGCTGTCGACCTTATCCAATTCGACATGCCATTCCGGGTTGAAATGGCCTGTCGCCTTGCTTTCCATCCAGCTCGCAAAACCTTCGTTCAACCAGAGGTCGTTCCACCAGGCCATGGTCACGAGATCGCCAAACCATTGGTGTGCCATTTCATGTGCCAGAACGACATAGATGCGTTGCTTGTCCGCCTCGGTCGTGATCTTTGGGTCATCGAGCAGCACGCGTTCGAAGGAGAAGATCGCCCCCCAATTTTCCATCGCACTGAAGAACTGGCTCTGGCCGGGACCGGCCACATTATCGAGTTTGGGTAGCGGGAAATCGACGCCGAAATAGTCGTTATAATAGGGAAGGATTTCTGCTGACGCTTTCAACGCATATTGCGCCTTGTCGGCGTTGCCCTTGCCGGTCACGATGCCCACATCGGTCTTGCCCGCCATCATGGCCGTGCGCTCCAGCTCCCCTACGCCGAAGAAGAGCAGATAGGACGACATTTTCGGGGTGGTGGCGAAAGTCACTTCCGCCTTGCCATCACCCAATTCCTGGCGGGTCTTAACTGGCATGTTGCCGATCGCAAGCTGGTCAGCGGGGGCGATGACGGTCAGGTCAAAGGTCGCCTTGTAAAGCGGTTCATCCCAACAGGGTATGAAGCGTCGGGCATCGGGGGCTTCGAATTGGGTGAAGAGGGCGCGTTTTTTTTCGCCCGCCACCTCATAGTCCAGTGCAAACAGACCGGCTGCCTGAGTGTATATCTTGCCCGAATAAGTGATGTTCAGTTGATATTTCCCGGGAGCAAGCTTTTTGGGAAAGGTGAAGGTGGCGGTTTGTGCATCGCTGTTGATGCTGACTGTGGCCTTGACGGCCTTGTGTCCCGGCAAGCCGATAGTGGCGCTTGAAATGTTCAGGTCCACAGCATTCAGCGTCAGGCTGGTGGATGGTTCCATCAGGTCCAGATCGATTGCGACCTTGCCCGTGAAGCGGAGCTTTTCAGCATCAGGCGTAACGGAAATGGCATAATGGGTTGGTCGTGCATTGATGGGTAGCTGGGTTGGTACATCACCGACGGCGGCTGCCGCAGGAACGGTATCCTGTGCAAGGAGGGCGGGCGCTGTCGCTGCAAGTGCCAGCGGGGCCGCGGCACACAGGCAGGCGCGACGGAAAAACGTTGAAGACATTGGGAAATCTCCGGGAATGATATGATATGACACGACTATTCGAATGCGGGCAAGACATGTCAATCCCGGTATTTAAAAAATGCGGTATCCTGCAATGCATCCCGCGTCCGCTGATGGAGGCCCAGCTCTCAAGTCGGCAGGCACTCACCTAGAGCGGGATGACTTTAGGTTGACTCACTTCCGTTCGTGTCGAGCGAA
>JAENVZ010000152.1 GCA_016650315.1 Alphaproteobacteria bacterium
CAGCGGTGAGGCCGCGTTGAAGGCATGGCTCGATACGCACACCGGCATATTGGACGACCTGCCTCGTGACCTGATCCTGTATTATTATCCCGATTATGATGTCAGCAAGGCAGTTGCGAGCATGGCGGCGGCCAGCAATCACACTGTTGTCGGGACCGACGGTGCGGACAGGCTGGCTGTCGATAGCGCGGGCGCGACCAACATAACGGGCGGCGCGGGCAATGACGTGCTGAACGGCGGGGCGGCATCCAGTCATTATGCCAACTTGCTTCAAGGCGGCGTGGGCGATGACATTTATGTCATCAACAACGCGCTCGACCATGTGGTCGAGGCGGCGAGTGCGGGAACCGATGAAGTGCAGTCGCGGGTGGATTTCACGTTGGGCGACAATGTGGAAAACCTGCGTCTGCAGGGCAGCGCGGTTTCGGGAACGGGCAATGCACTCGACAACGTCATGCGCGGGAACGATGCGGCCAACAGCCTGAAGGGCCTCGGTGGTGACGATCTGATCTATGGCAATGGCGGCAACGACACTATTGATGGTGGGACCGGCAATGACCGACTCTATGGCGATGCCGGCAAGGATGTCATCCATGGCGGGGCAGGCGACGACCTGATCTATGGCGGGGCAGGCGACGATATCATTTATGGCGATGCTGGCAACGACCTGATCGAAGGCGGCATGGGCAGCGACCATTTATATGGCGGCGCGGGAGCGGATCAGTTTTCCTATCGCCCCGAACATCTGCTTTCGGCAGGCGCGGGCGTGGACAGTATTGGCGATTTCTCGTCCGCGCAGGGGGACAGAATTCTTCTCGCCATGCTGGACGCTGACAGTCACACGGCGGCCAATGACAAGTTCAGTTTCATCGGCACGGACCAGTTCACGGGCGAGGCGGGGCAATTGCGCTATGCCGTTGCGAGTGGCGATGCCTATGTCTGCGGCGATGTGAACGGTGATGGTCTGGCAGACTTCACCATGTGCGTTGCAGGTGTCACTTCGCTCGGATCAGGTGATTTCAGCCTGTAAGGCGAAAGACGGAAATGTCCGTTACGGTTGAAATTCCGCAAAATCGACGGGGGAACCATAAGGGGTTCGCGTTTCGGAGCAATCTGGCGCGAACCCCTTTCTTTTCGTCGCAAATAACAGTCCGGTACGCGACCGAATGGGCCGTTGCGGCTTGTAGCGGCAGGGCGTTCGGTCGCGTTCGCACTTGCAACAGGCATGAGCTTATATTAGCGCAAGCGACTAGGCCCGGGATTTGGCGCAGGTGCAGTCCCTGACATGGGGCCGCCGCAACAGCAAAAGCCAGATCTGGATCAGGGAGTAGTTCGTGAATTTACACTCTGCGGAACTGAGGGTTTCGGACAGTTACGATCCGCAACTGGTAACAGGCGGCAAGCGGGAAGCCGTGATGCGCGCGGATGAGCGCATTCGCCTGTTTCTCTACGCCGCGCTGTTCGTGACCGATCTGGTCGCTGTGTTTATGGGTTTTGTCGGCGGCAATTACCTGCGTCACGGCACGCATCTGAACATGGCGAACATGGCCGCGTCGGTGGCGCTTCTGCCGGTATTTGCGGGCATTGCCATCAACAGCAACGCTTATGCCATCGAAACGCTGCGCGACACCATGCTGGGCGCATCGCGGGCCATATTGTCGCTGTTGTTCGCGGCAGGGGCACTGATTTTCTTCACTTTTTACATGAAGGTGACATTGGAGCTGTCCCGCGCCGCATTCGGCATAGGCGTGGGATTGAGTATTGCAACGATCTACCTTGGCCGGTCGATATTCGTGCGTGTTGTTCTGCGCAATTTCCAGGAAAGCCTGATCAACGAAATCATCATTGTCGATGACGTTCCCTTTACCTCCAGCGACCGTTTCAGCCTGGTTTATGAAGCTGCCTATCTGGGGATTTCGCCCGATGTTCAAAATCCGCTGATGCTCGACAAGCTTGGGCGGTTGATGCACAGCGCGGATCGGGTTGTCGTGGTTTGCTCACCCGCGCGACGCGAACAATGGACGCTGATCCTGCAAAGCGCGGGCGTGCATGGCGAGTTGCAGGCCCCGGAAATGCGCCAGATCGGTGCAAGTGAAATTGGCTGGTTCGAAGGTGGCCCGACGTTCAAGGTGTCGGCAGGCGCGCTGAGCGTGCGTCACCGGTTGATGAAGCGCTTGCTCGACCTGGCGATAACCATACCCGTTCTGGTGGCGCTGTCGCCGCTGATGCTGTTGACCGCAATCGCCATCAAGCTGGAAAGTCGCGGCCCGGTATTTTTCAGACAGGAACGGCTGGGGCGCGGCAACCGGCTATTTTTGGTCTATAAGTTTCGCAGTATGTGTGTGGAGAAAAGCGACGAGAATGGCCATCGCTCCACCGCCCGCGATGATGACCGAATCACGCGAGTCGGTCAGTTCATTCGCCGCACCAGCATCGATGAATTGCCGCAGCTATGGAACGTATTGCGCGGAGAAATGAGCCTGGTCGGCCCGCGCCCACATGCGCTTGGTTCGCGTGCGGGCGGCGCGCTGTTCTGGGATGTTGACCGCCGCTATTGGTATCGCCATGCGACAAAGCCGGGGCTGACCGGCCTTGCGCAGGTGCGCGGCTATCGCGGATCGACCGATCATCATAGCGACCTGACCAATCGGCTGGACGCGGATCTGGAATATCTGTCGGGATGGACGCTGTGGCGCGACATCACCATCATCGCGTTGACGGCGCGCGTCATCATGCACCGAAATGCATATTGATGGCCTTGCAATCCTGGCCTGATTGACGGCTTTTCATCGGCACAGCGCAGGCAGTGTCATGAGGGTCAACAGCAGTGAGCAGTTTCTATGATTGGGTCGCCATCGGTATTTTCGCCGCGTTGATCGTGCTGTTCTTGCAGCGGTCGACCGACGAGGGACCGGAGATCGACAGCATCTGGCACTATCTGCCGCCCAGCATCGGCTGCGCATTGGCGAATTATTTTGGCAATGATGGACGTGATCTTCTGGCCATCGCGGTGCTGGGCGTAACGCTTGCCTATGTCTGGATGGTTCTGAAACCCCTGTACCGGACGCCCAGAGGGTGAGGAAAGGATGTTTCCGACTCCGTTGGTTTCGAGCGGAGGTTCGAGCTTGTCGAGAACCGAAGTCGAGAAATTTCGCGCTGCATCGGTTCTCGACTCCGCGTCTCGACTTCGCTCGAACCAAACGGGGAATTGGCAACTTCGACCCAAAAGCGGTCATTCAACATGGCTTTTGATATATGGAGGCACTGGATTTGTACTGGTTCAAATTCCTCAAGGCGAAGAAAACGAAGCGCGATCAGGGTTTTTCCGAAATGGCACTGGAGGACGCTGTCTCGCCGTTTCGGGTATCCCCCCATCTGCGTCACAAGCGGATAAACCGCCTGCCACATTTCCGGGGGAACGCCCGCGATCAGTTTTATGAAAGCGGCAACAGCCAATTTGCCAGCATACGACAGAGGTTCAGTCACGCCTTCACGCCGTCCCAGCCGGTGATCCACCGTGATCGCTTCGCCGGACGCGCTGACGCGCTGGGCAAGCTTATCAGGGGGATAGAGGATCAGCGGTTGCACGCGATCCTTTATGGCGACCGGGGCATCGGCAAAACTTCATTGCTGCACATATTGGCCGATACCGCGCGGGAGGCGGGCTATGCCGTGTTGTACCATAGTTGCGATGCGGACACGCATTTTGACGAGATATTCCGTTCAGTGCTGGCGCAAATTCCGCAACTTTATCATGGCGGCGTGACACCGACGGATGATCCGGTCGAAACCGGCGCCAGCCTGCTGGATATGGCGCCGCCGACGACCGCACTGTCGCCCCGGCATGTCACCGATCTGCTGGCGCCGGTCGTGGGCATAAGGATCGTCATTATCCTGGACGAATTTGATCGCGCTACGTCCAGCCAGTTTCGTCGGAGCGTTGCCGAGCTAATCAAAAATCTGTCCGACCGCTCGGCGCGCGTGCAGTTGGTGGTGGCAGGTGTTGCCGCCAATTTTACCGAGCTTGTCGAACATATTCCCTCCATCCGCCGCAATATCCTGAATCTGGAGCTGTCATACATGGCAGATGAGGAAATTGATGAAATGCTGTGGATCGGGGCTGAGGCAAGCGGCCTTGGTTTCGATGAAGCGGCGCGCCTGCATATTCGGACTATTGCCAACGGATCGCCTTATATCGCCGCGCTGTTGGCCCACCATGCCGGACTTGCCGCCATTGATGAAGAGGTCGGAGAGGTGTCGCTCGGCCATGTGGCAATAGCGCTTGAGTCTGCGCTTGATGAACTGGGATCACATATCCGCAAGGCCAGTCTGGCACAGGTCTGAATAGCGCCCGCTTGTATTGGGAAGTCGGCTGTGCGAAGGCGCGGCCTTTCGGGAAAGTGCGAGTGACGGGATGACCTTCGCCATCAGGCTGGAAGATTTCAACCGGAATATTGCGCTCATCGGCGACGATGGGGCGGCGCTGTCC
>JAENVZ010000153.1 GCA_016650315.1 Alphaproteobacteria bacterium
CGCAAATGTCGGCCTGAAGGAACTGATAGCCGTTACGGCCTTCTACGAGCTTTAACGACGCCAGATTGCCCGCATAAGTCAGCTTGTCGATATTGAGAACATCATATCCCTTCTCAAGCACCAGATAGCGGACCAGCGCCGAACCGATAAAACCTGCGCCGCCGGTAACGATTATACGCATCGGTTATCCCTCATAATGAGAATAGGCTGGAAGGTCAGCAAAGCGCGGTTGCGCCTGGTCCTTTGCCGAAAGCGAACTGGCGTCGGCCACCTCCGGCCATACGACAGCTATGTCCTTGTCATCCCAGGCAACACCACTGTCATGTTCTGGACTGTAATAAGCTGTCACTTTGTAACAAACGATCGTGTCGGGCAGCAGAGTACAAAATCCATGCCCAAAGCCCGCGGGTATCCAGAGCTGATTACCCTTCTCGGCGGTCAGTTCAACCGCCGTCCACTGGCCATAACGGGGCGAACCCGCGCGCAGGTCAACCGCCACGTCAAAAATCGCACCTGCAAGGCATCGAACGAGCTTCCCTTGCGCAAAGGGGTCCGTCTGAAAATGCAGGCCCCGAATCGTGCCGTTTTTGGCACTCAACGACTGGTTTTCCTGAACGAAATCGACTTCGGCGACATTTTTACAGAACCAGTCCTGCCGGAAGATTTCCGAAAAATACCCACGTTCATCGCCAAATTTTTTCGGAGAAACCTCAATGACTTCAGGCAAGGCAAGCGAGCGTAATTCCATTATTACCTCAAAATTTTAGCACACCGATGAATCGGACCAGCCCAGTGCCGGAAAAACGGCAAGCTGTCCATACAGAGACATTCCAGGCCTGCCCGTCATTCGTCCAGAATGGCCACGCACCTACCTCTCCCCTACATCATTACGATTACCAAACTACCTATACCGGTAAGACTTTCTAAACCATATTGCGGCTATCCCGGCGGACAGAAAGGCGGCCCATGTGGGTGGGACATTTCGCTCTATGAATCAGGACCAGAACCGGATCCGCCCGATAGGCAGATGGAGACACCTGTGGGATGATCTGGTCGCAAACGACATTGATGACGACCCGCTGTCCGCCGAAATCGGCGTGCAGCGGGTGCGCGAAGTCGGCAAGGGCGTCGTACGCACTGGCCCGACAGTCGTTCTCGTCGCGCTCATCCTTGCTCTGATATACCGGCATACGCCTACAGCAGGCCTGATTTTCTTCTTCGCAGGCTGGCAGATCATCGTTGCGGTCGCCGCGCAATTTCTGATGCCTGCCACACGGCTGTGCCGCCATTCCTATAGCAACGTCCGCTCGCAATTTCGTGCGGCCATGCTCTATACGTTTCTCGTGTCGCTGGGTTGGAGCGGCCTTCTGATCTCGGCAGGCTATGGCGCCGACATGGCAACGCAATCCATGCTGTTGTGCATCCATGTCGGCATTATCTGCGTCGGCGGCCTTACATTTACGCTGATACCAGCGGCCGCACTCATCTATATTGTGACGCTGGGACTATCGTTTCAGTTCCATATTGCCATCCAGTCCCATAAAATATCCCTTCTGCTCAATGCCACCAGCATCTTGTTTGTCTTCATGCTCAGCCACGCCTTCTTTCAGAACGCCACGCAATTCGTAGCCCGGATGCGCAGCGATGCCGAACTGCGCGCCATGGAACGCAGACATGCGCAAGATGAAAAGCGCGAAATGGAGCGCAAGGCCGAAACCGAAAAAATGCAACTGGAAACACGCGAGGGCGAGCGGCGCATGGCCACCCATATGCAGGAACAGGCGATGCTGGCGCTAGCCGAACGCTATGAGGATTCCGTCGCCAATCTCGCCGAGCAACTCGATGAAGCCATGAACGCGCTATCGGCAGCGACCGATGACATTGGCGCCATCAATACAAGCGCGCTCGCCAAGGCGCAGCACGTGTTGAACCTTGCCAGCAGCACCACCCGATCAGTCAAGTCGGTCGCTGATTCGACCAAAGCACTGACCGGCTCGGCCAGCCATATCTCCGCCCAGGTGGAAGAACAGGCGCGCATGGGCGATGCAGCCACGCGGGCAAGCGATTCCGGCCAATCGAGCCTGGCGGCGCTGGGCGAACAGGCCGACAGCGTTGGCGAAATCGTCCACTTGATCCAGGAACTGGCGGGCCAGACCAATTTGCTAGCGCTGAACGCCACCATCGAAGCGGCACGGGCGGGCGAATATGGGCGCGGCTTTGCTGTCGTTGCCAATGAAGTCAAAATGCTGGCCAGCCAAACCCATGGCGCGGTCGGCAAGATCGGCGAGATCCTCGACGGCATCCGCAGCCGCATGGCGCAGGCGGACGTGTCGATGGAATTGATCGCGGAAAATATCCGGGAGGTGTCGTCGCGCGCATCTGCCATCGCTGAATCGGCCAGCAACCAGACAAGCGCAACCAACGTCATCAACGATGCCGCAGGGCGCGCCGCCGACGGATCGCAACAGGTCAGCCAAACGGCAGAAGAGGTCGCCGAGAACGCGAAAAAAGCAAACATGCTGTCGGAGGAAATCCGCACGATCGTGACCGGCCTTCGATCCAGGTCGGAAGCGCTACGGTCAACCAGCAACGAATTCCTGGCCTCGTTGCGGCAGGGTAAAGCTTTGTAGGCTTTTGGCAGTCGTACCCGATGCTGTCATACATCATGATGTGCAACAGGCTTTACTTGACCTGCGCCATCCAGCAAGAGCCGCCCCATGAGCGAAAGTGAATCTCATATGGTGCATATATGCGGCTAAAAACTATTCTGGCGATACTGAAGACGCCGCTCTGGGCCATACAGCTTGGCACAGGCGCGAAGTCGTTCAGGGACAATCGTCTGATCGGGTCGAAGCGGCTGAACCGGATGGGGTTGCATGTCACCCGCGTTCGGCTCGCCCACTGGATCGCGTGGAAACGCCGAGCGCGGCTTGCCCACATGATCAGTGAGCAAGATCGCACGCAGTTCGATGAACAGGGGTTTGTCGCCATCGAAAACTTCCTGCCTGCCGAGGAATTCACAATGTTGCGGGACAGAATATTGCATCAGGAAGCCCCCGCGCGCGAAATGCTGCAGGGCGATACAATTACCCGCCGCATTGCAATGGACAAAAGCTTTCTGGATGCTGTTCCGGGGCTGCGCGCCTTGACCTGTTCGCCGCGCTGGCGGGGTCTTGTCCGCTATGTCTGCAGCTTTAATGTCGAGCCACTTTATTACATCCAGACAATCCTGTCGCATCGCGCCGATGCGCCACCTGACCCGCAAACAGCGCTGCACTCTGATACATTCCATCCCACAATGAAGGCCTGGTTTTTCCTCAACGATGTTGCTGACGATGAAGGACCGCTCACCTATGTTCCCGGTTCCCACCGGCTGACGCTGCAACGCCTCGCCTGGGAACGAGCAATGAGCCTGCGCGCACCCGAAGGCCTGGATCGCCTGTCCGCACGTGGATCATTTCGGATAGAAAACAATGAATTGGCATCGCTCGGCCTTGGCCCGGCTCACCGATTCGCGGTACCGGCCAATACGCTCGTGATTGTCGATACCAACGGCTTTCACGCCCGTGCGCAGAGTATTCAGGCAAGCAAACGCATCGAGATATGGGCCTATAGTCGGCGCAGTCCCTTCCGACCCTGGATCGGCATGGATCCCTTCAGCATCGCAGGCATTGCGGAGCGTCGCGTGCCGTTGATATGGACCATGCGCGATCGCCTCAAGCGACACTTGGGTCAGCCATGGCGCGATGTCGGACGCAAAAACGCACTGAGCGATTAAAGGTTCCATTCGTCCCAAATATCATTGCTGCAACGCAAAATTTACTTGCAATCCCTATTGTCCAGCCTATGCCAAAGACAAGTCGAGGGCGCACCATAACAAGACCAACATACGAATTCGACAAAAGGGACGTTATGGATTTATCCGCAGATATTCGCTTCCGCAAAACCTTGGCGGAATTGAAGTCCAATTCGGATTTGGTCGAAAGTGGCCAATCCGTCATCCGGCAGGAAGCTGCCGCCCTTTCAGCACTTGCCGACAGCCTCGATGAAAAATTCGGTGCCGTAGTAGAGTTGATTATTCAAACAAGGCACCGGGTCGTCGTGACCGGCATAGGCAAGTCTGGCCATATCGCCCGGAAAATTGCTGCGACTTTGTCCGCCACCGGTACTCCAGCCTATTTTGTTCATGCTGCAGAGTCTGCCCATGGCGATCTGGGCATGCTGATGCAGGGCGATTGCCTGCTCGCCTTTTCCAATTCGGGCACCACACCGGAACTGCAGGCGATCCTGAGCTACGCAAAGCAACTGTCCATTCCGATCATTGGCGTGGCATCGCGCAGCGATTCACCGTTGGCGCTTCAGTCCACCGTCTTCCTGCGCCTGCCGCAAGCCGAGGAAGCCTGCCCGGTCAAAATCGCACCGACGACGTCGACAACGATGATGCTGGCATTGGGCGATGCTCTGGCCATCGCGGCCATGCGCATTCGCGGCACCTCGTTGCAGGATCTTGCCCAATGGCATCCCGGCGGCAATATCGGGCGACGACTGATGCCCGTCGAACAATTGATCCGGCGGGACGATCCCTTGCCGCTGGTCAGCCCGGATACGCGCATGCGCGATGTCATCCTGGAAATGACATCTAGCGGCAAGGGTGTTGCAGGCGTCATTGACACCGACGGCAAGTTGATTGGGATCATCACCGACGGAGATTTGCGCCGCGAATTTGACCGGATCATCATTGCCAGAGCAGGTGACATCATGACCAGAGACCCGGTCACAATTACCAGCGGCACGCTTGTCGAGGATGCCTACACTTTGCTCAACGGGGCCAAAATCATGGCAGCGTTCGTCATGGACCCGGACGACCCGGCAAAACCTGTCGGACTGCTGCACATTCACGACCTGGCGATAGGTATATGATCGCCTGCTGATCCCGCAATCAGACGCATGGAATGATCAGGCAGTGCATGTAGAAATCGTCATCCCCGCCCGTTATCAATCGTCCCGTTATCCGGGCAAGCCGCTCGCGCTGTTGACCGGAGCCACAGGCGTTGACAAACCGCTCATTCAGCGCAGCTTTGAAGCAGCGCTTCAGGTGCGCGGAACACATGCCGTTCATGTTGCTACCGATGACTCGCGTATTGCCAAGGCTGTGAAAGCATTCGGCGGATCAGTTATCATGACGCCTGTCGCCTGCGCCAATGGTACCGAACGGGTGGCCGCCGCCTTGACCGGCTTGCACGCTGATACAGATGTCATCGTCAATTTTCAGGGCGACGCATTGCTGACGCCCCCCGCTCTGGTGGAAGGTCTGATCGACCATATGCGCAGCCATCCTGAGTGTCGGGCCGCAACGGTCGCCGTGCGCTGTTCGCCCAGCGCCTATCGCCATCTGATCGGCGATCAGGCCGAAGGAAGGGTCGGCGGCACTACAGCGGTAGTCGACGCTCAGGGCAATGCGCTCTATTTTTCCAAGCGCGTTCTGCCGCATATTCCGCCGGGCGACCCTCTTGAGCTGGATCCTCCCGTTTTGCTGCACCTTGGCCTCTATGCCTACAGGCGGGAAGCCTTGCAGCATTACGGGCAATGCCCAGCGACCCGGCTCGAACAGATCGAGGGGCTGGAGCAACTCCGCTTTCTGGTGCACGGTATGCCCATGTTTGTGCTGCAGGCAGACCCGCCCGACTGGGATACGATCGAACTCAACAACCCATCCGACAAAGCGCCTATTGAGGCTATTTTGACATCCCGTTCCATTATATAGGCGAACGATGCAGATTGATGGATATAGGATCGGGCCGGACCAGCCGCTTTTTTTCATTGCTGGTCCCTGCGTTATCGAATCCGAACAATTGGCGCTGGAGACAGCCCAAACCCTGCGCGGCATTGCCGAACGGCTTGGCGTCCTGATCGTTTACAAAAGCAGCTTCGACAAGGCGAACCGCAGTTCAGGCACCACTTTCCGTGGTCCGGGCATGGACGAGGGGCTACGCATATTGGAAAAAGTGCGCGCCGAAACCGGCATGCCGGTGCTGACTGATATCCACACACCGGCGCAGGCGCGCGCGGCAGCCGATGCCATCGACGTCCTGCAAACGCCTGCCTTCCTCGCGCGTCAAACCGACCTTATCGAGGCGGCCGCCGCGACCGGAAAACCGCTCAATATCAAGAAAGCGCAATTCATGGCCCCTGCCGATATGCGGCAGGTCGTGCGCAAAGCGGAGGCAGCGGCGGAACGTGCGGGCGTTGCGACGGATACCGTATTGCTGACCGAGCGAGGCACCAGTTTCGGTTATAATAATCTGGTGGTGGACATGCGGAGCCTCGCGATCATGGCGGAAACCGGACGGCCGGTCGTTTTCGACGCGACCCATTCGGTCCAGCTTCCCGGCGGCCTTGGCGACAGGTCAGGTGGCGAGCGCCATCATGTCCCGCTTCTGGCACGCGCCGCCGCAGCCGCAGGGGTATCGGGCATATTCATGGAAACCCACCCCGATCCCGACAAGGCCCTGTCGGACGGCCCCAATGCCTGGCCACTGGATCCTCCCG